>JBBRUH010000241.1:0-8803 GCA_038248005.1 Cytophagales bacterium
ACTCAGCTTTTGGTAGATGTTTGAGCAGAGACTTCCCAATTTTTTGGTACAATCGTACATCTTCCAAGGGTTTTAAGATAGAAGCCAAAACTATTTTGAGGGTTTTATCTGATTTTAAAAGTGATTCTAAGGACTCAGAAGTCATGGCTTTTTTGTCTTGTAGCAGTACAAGTGAAGACACTTATACCAATATTTTTATCTAGGAATGACAATTAAATAAAGTAACAATTTTTTAGATAAAACGCTCATTATCAAATCATTACAAACTAATCACTCATAATTTGTAACTCATCTCTCACCTATTTATTTTCTCCAAAAAAAGAAAACATAAAGCCAAGCATTGGAGTACGAATCTGACGAGGAACCCACTGAATAGAATTGACCGATAGATTATTGACCAAGCCTGTGATATGTACAGCTTTATTGGCTTTGAGTGCTTGATAGCCTGATTTTGCTACTTCTTCAGCACTTTGCACGAGCATATTCCCAAAACGATTGATATTTTCTTGTGAAACGTGGGCAGTTTCAAAGAAGTTAGTTTGAGTTACACCTGGGCAAACAGCCGTTACGCTTACGCCTGTTCCTTTTAGTTCTTCATTGATGGCTTCCGAAAATGACAACACATACGCTTTCGTAGCTGCATAGACTGCCATACTAGGGCTAGACATGAAGGAAGCTATTGAGGCGACATTCATAATCTTTCCCCATTTACGGGCTATCATATCAGGTGTAAATAACTTAGTCAATTCAGTCAGAGCCACCATATTAACTTGCATCATTTGAGCATCTTGTGCCACCTCTGTTTCTGTAAACTTTCCGTGTGCTCCTAGCCCTGCATTGTTGATAAGCATATCTATTTGGATGCTGGCCTTTTGAAGTTCATCATAGACTTCTTGTGCTGCATTGGGCAGACTAAGGTCTTTGGGCAATACAGTTACAGTAACTTTAAATTCTTTTTTGAGTTCTTTGGCGAGGTCATCTAGTTTTTTCTTGGTACGAGCCACCAATACCAAATCATGTCCGTCTTGTGCGATTACTTTGGCAAGCTCATAGCCTATGCCACTTGAGGCTCCTGTGATTAAAGCAGTTCTTTTCATAAGATTCTATTTTTAAAATGTAAAGATAAGGTTTTCTTTTGATACCAAAAGCTACCTAATCTCCGAAGGAAGAAATAGGGCCAAATGACACTGAAACATGAAACTGTTATATGTTACTGAAACATGACGTTTTTTCATTTTTTAGGATTACTTTGCAAAAAAAAACAATCAAAGAATGCACTTATCAGGCTTAGACATTGGGGTTATTATTGGCTTTTTGGCTCTCTTTATAGGCGTAGGTTTATATTTTACTAAAAAGGCAGGTACTGATACTACTCAGTTTTTCTTGGGTGGACGCAATCTGCCTTGGTGGGTTGCTGGCACTTCTATGGTAGCCACTACTTTTGCGGCTGATACCCCTTTGCTTATCACAGAGTTAGTTGCCAAAAATGGCATTAGCGGCAACTGGATTTGGTGGAATGGGCTCATAGGGGGAATGGTTACTACTTTTTTCTTTGCAAAGCTGTGGCGTAAGGCAGATATTATGACTGATGTAGAGCTGACTGAACTTCGCTACACAGGTAAAGAAGCCCGTTTTTTGAGGGGTTTTAAGGCAGTTTATCTGGGCGTATTGCTCAATGCTGTGATTATGGCTTGGGTCAATCTTGCACTAGGTGCTTTGCTGATGGGCTTCTTTGAGATTCCGAAGACAGATTTATGGATGTATTATCTTGTAGCGATGTCACTAGTTGCTTTTTATAGTGCCTTATCAGGTCTGCTTGGAGTAGCGGCTACGGATGTTGTTCAGTTTGTGGTAGCGATGTTTGGTACTATTATCCTTGCTTTTTTAGTCATCAATTCTCCTGAGATTGGAGGCATTTCAGGGCTTCAATCCAAGATTCCAGCACAAAGTTTTGATTTTTTACCAATGTTTAATATTTGGGGAGAAGATATTGTTTCGGGAGCAGAGGTTTTTGTGATTAGTGGAGCTACTTTTCTTTCTTATGTAGGCTTTCAATGGTGGGCAAGTTGGTATCCTGGGGCAGAGCCAGGAGGAGGAGGTTATGTGGCTCAAAGAATGATGAGTACGCCCGATGAAAAATCAGCCTTGAAAGCTACCCTTTGGTTTCAGGTTATGCACTATGCTGTGCGTCCTTTGCCTTGGATATTAGTCGCTTTGGCAGCTATACATCTCTATCCTGATTTGCCAGAAAGCGATAAAAAACTAGGCTATGTCTATGCTATGCGTGATTTCTTACCCGATGGCTTGCGTGGCTTGCTTTTATCAGCATTTTTGGCTGCGTATATGAGTACGATTTCTACCCAGCTTAATTGGGGAAGTAGCTATCTTATCAATGACTTATACCAACGCTTCATTCAGCCTGATGCTTCTCAAAAGCAATTGGTTTTGGCTTCTCGCCTTTCTACGGTTTTGCTGATGTTTGTTGCAATCTTAGTTACCCTCCAGATGGAAACACTTGAGGGGGCATTCAAATTTATGATTCAGGCAGGGGCAGGTCTTGGGGCAGTGCTTATTATGAGGTGGTATTGGTGGCGTATCAATGCTTGGAGCGAAATCTCAGCCACGGTTGCTCCCTTTTTGGCGTATGGGGGACTTTGGTTTTGGACTGATTGGGATGATAATTCAAAATTTTTCTTTACAGTAGGTTTCACTACTGTAGTCTGGCTTTTGGTTACGTTACTTACCAAGCCTACTCATATTAATCAGCTCAAGAGGTTTTATTTGCAAGTAGAACCCCAAGGGGCTTGGAAACCCGTAACAACCGCATTGGGTATTCGAAAGTCTCCCTCTACTCTTCTCTCTTTGTTAGGGGCATCCTTTTGTGCGATGATATTGGCATTTTCTATCTTATTTTTTATAGGTAAATTGATTTTTGGAGATTACCTATGGATGAGTATTTCTATAATTTCTTTTTTGGTTAGTTTAGGTGGATTGCGTTATTTTTCGAAAAAAGCTGATTTGTTTTAAGTGAGTGATGAGTTATAAGTTTGTAATATTCTGATAATGAGGGCTTTCACTAAACGAAATGAGTGCTTTATTTGCAAAAGACTTCACTATCCTTCATTCCTTAATAGTGTTTTATTTGAACCGAGTGAGTACTTTATTTTGAAACACGCATTACTAGATTAATTGAAGCAATCACCTTGAATCCACGTTATATTTAGAGCTTCTTTTTTTTCAAAGAAAAAGAATAACCTAGCTTAATCCCTGCTGTGATACTATACATTGAAAAGCGACCAGGTTCACGGGCATCTATAATATTAAAAAAAATACCTCCACCACTAAAGCCAGGTTCAGAGAGATATATGTCCACCAAACGCATTCCCAGACCAACATAATAATCTATACAAAAATTAGAACCATAAAATTTTTGCTTTCCATATTTAAAGTGTATCATTCCTACATTTTTGATACGTTCATAATTGGTAAAACGCTGAAAGTCACATACACCATCTACACAGTTTTGCCCCAATAATTCAGACTCAAAAAAAACGGTATTCTTATAGGCAAGTTCTAAAGCAAAGTAACCGTGCTTTTGACTTTTGTTTTCTGATATATAGTCTTTGAAAGTTTCAGATTCTGCAAAATCGGGATTTCGGGCCAGCATTCGCCTTGTAGATTTATCCATGCGAGCATTCTTGAAATAAAACCGAAACTCTCCTCTCAACCTAAAAGTACGAAAAGGTGAATCTCCTAAATCAGTCGAATAATAAGGAGAGGTAAGATGATTTCCGTATCCAAACTGCCCCTGAACAGAGTATTTGGGACTAAACTTATACTCAAGTCCCATTTCAAAAGTATTATATACAGGCTCAAAAAGTGCCAAAGGTGCAAACTTAATCGTAAGACTAGGAATATCTCTAAAAGTAGATAAAGGAATGGAATACTTTTGATTGAGTGAATCTGTTTGTGCATTTCCCCACCAAGGATGGTAGCATAGCAAAGCAATAACTATTATTTTTTTCACAGAATAATTTGTGAGAATTTGACTCACTAAGTTTAATAGTTTGAAGAATTAATTTTCAGGAAATAGTGATGAACTACTCTAGGCGACTTAGGTAAGTCATTGTTTGATTTTCTTGGTTATATTGATATTAAAAAATACCATCTTCACCCGTAATAATCAATACCCCATTTCGTGGGATGACATCATACGCATGAAAATCTTCAATAAATTGCAGTAACTCTGGTACTGTAGGGTCTGTGATGTCATAGATTTTAATACCATGCTCTCCCTCACAAACAAATAAAAGAGTGCCATCTACACCAAGCCCATGTGGGTTAAGCATTTGATAAGAATTGACAATACTAGGTACAGACGGATTGCTGATATCAATTACATCTAATAAATTACTCCCAAAACGACAATCAGTGCCGCTTCTTAGTGTTACATAGGCATAGTTGCCTTGTGCTACTACAGGGTCACAACTTTGGATATGTTCGTAGAGTGAGATAAAGGTAGGTTGAGCAGGATTGAGACGACTGTAGATATACATTCCTGTTTGTGAGCCTATAAAAAGCTTGTCTTGGTAAGGAAATATAGTCTCGATAGCAGCTCCTATTATAGTCTCAGAGACTTTTTGAGGAGTGATGTTACTGATATTGTAGGCTGTCATTTTTTGGGTACTGACTGTATAAAGGTAATCTCCAGCAATGGTAAATCTAGCCAATGAGCCACCTTGACCTATACCACTCTCTGTGGGAGATTGAAAATTTTTATCAGCAGAGTCTTCACTGCAAGCTCCTAGGCATAGAAGCAAAATCACTAAAAAGGATATGATAAGATTGTATTGATTTTTCATATTGATTTCGCATTATTTTTTTGAAAAGTAGGTACTATTGATTTTAAGTAATATTATCAGAATAATTATCCGATTTATTATGTGTAAAAGACTCATTATCAAGTTATTAAAGTCTAATAATCTATCACTTATAACCAATCTCTTACTAAGGGTTTTATTTTTCTAAACCGTCTTTTTATCTATAGCATTGAGGATCTTGTAAATCTGTGAGTTCCCAGCCAACTACTATTCCCTTGGATTCATCTACGCATTCAAAGTAGGTATTCGTAAAAGGAGGAAATTCCTGATTAGGAAAAGCTTTTTTTACTCTACTGACCAGAAAAACACTATTAGGGTTACTAATATTGAGTGTTACGAGGTCAGCACCATTATCTACATATAATAAATCACCTTTGGCAGCTAAATCCACATTGCCAGGTATTTTGATAAAAGAAATTTTTACAGGAGTGGAAGGATTACTGTTGTTGATGATATGAATCCCCTCGAAGCGTTCATTTACAAATAAGTAAGAGCCTTTGGTATAAATTTTACCTGGGTTTTCCATTGCACGAGCAGGCTGAGTTTCTATTTTTTCAAGGTCGGCACGGGTAATATATACAGGGCGATATCCCTGTCCTTCAAACTGATTGGTAAGGATATCTCCAAAGAAACATCCAGAGAGGGCAAAGCATAAGGACAAGGTGAGCAGACACAGATAGGTAAATCTTTTTTTCATACAATCTAGTGTGTTTATGATTATAAAAAACAATTAACTTCTTGACGTTCAAATAAGAAAAATGGTTGCTTATAGGTATAGAATACATTCAATTTTATTACTATTCCGTAAAGTGATGATGTGATGTTTTGCTAAATTAGGCTAATATCCTAGCCCAAAACTCAAATCATAAGAAACCCAAGGTTAAATGAATCCTGAGAATGACCTTACTAATGACACAGGCAGTGATACTAAGACTGGCACTGTTATATAGGATTATTATTTAAAAATCTTTCTACTCAAAGGCAATTTTTGCCTTTTTGAAGATTACCCATCGGTCTTCTTTTTTTTCTAAAATCCCATCTTCTATATTGACAATGCGTGAATCATTATAAGGTTCATTGGCATATTGGCAAGCAGGAGCGAGCATTTTATCAGCGTGTTGTAGAGCTACTTGATGATATTCGCTACGCACCAAAATACTAAACACTGCCTGATGAGGGTTTTTGAGGTTAATCTCTATTTTGTAAATACTATCTCTGCTAGGTTCGGTTTTGAGATCTCCTATCTCAAAAGCTGTACTATTGGGCCGAATCTTAGCAAAATAAATCTGTAGATTAGGGTTAAAATTATAGCTTTCAAGATGTTCTGTCCGTTTTGCGTAGAGTTCTTCGGCAGACATCTTGTGTTCGTTTCTTTTTTGAAGTATTTGTACTTCATGCACGAGTGCAGTCAGTTGCTCATTCAAGAAATTAAACTTCAGCAGAAGTGCTTGGTAATCCCGTGTAGGGGTCATGGTATCAATGCGATGATCCATGCGGGCATATTTATCTAATAAAATCTCCTCTTGTGATTCTAGCATGACTTTCATTTCTTGGTTTTGTTTATATAAAAAACCAAGCCCGCCTAGAGAAATAAGAAACATAATGATGATGAGTATCCACATTTGTGTAGTGATTTGGTAAGGATTTTCAGTATTTGTATTATTTTTTATCTCGGTTTCTTTGGGTATATCTTTTGCTGTGGGGTTTATCTTCTTCTCTTTCCAATCACGAAGATAATCATTTTTAACTACTTTTAGACTCAGCATAAGAGCATTGACATTATTCTCCCATTCAGTACCTTTTCTGGATTTTCTAAGTTCCATTTCTAGGTCTTTGAGCAGTTTGTTAAGTCTTTGGTTGAGTTTATCCTTTCCATAGCTTTTATAAAGTAAAGGACGAAACACAGTAAATAACCTATGTGCCTCATAAGCATCTCTGGGAAGACTATTCTGTAATCCATCAAAGGTTTGGCAATCTAGTCCTATACCTTCTGCTTGGGGAACAGCTTCATTCAACACAAAATCAAGGGTTTTGCAGAGAAGAGAGAGCTTTATATCTTGATAAATTTCATCTATTTTATCTTCTTTGCTTTGAGCTATAGCTAGAGAGGGCATACTGACTTCTCTTCCAAGATGGAAGAGTAAGAAAATCAAAAAAAGAATACATTGTTTTTTTGAAGTTTGCAAGTTATTTATCTCTATGGTATATTCTAAGCAAGATATTAGTTGTAAGTTATTAGTTATTAGACTGTAAGAGTCTGATAGTGAGAGTTTAACTTAAACTAAATGATTACTTTATTTTGAAAGTGTTACTAATACTTTTATCAAAAGCTTAAAAATAGGTGTATTTACTTAAATTTCAAAATTTATCTGGGTATTCAGGTTCTTCTACTTTTCTAAATATGGCTGTAAATAAAGTTTCTTCCTCAACAGTAACTTCTGTAATTGATAGATGTACAGGAAAAATATACCCTCTTTTGTGTTTTCCTTCTATCAAACGCCCTGTTCCTATTGTTTTTTTCTCTTTAGTTTCAAGGTATTCATCAATATATTTATCGTGTTCTCTTGAGCGTGTAGCAGGCATCAAAATCTTGATATTCTTACCAATAGCATCTTCTGCATCCCACCCAAAAAGTCTTTCAGAAGCTTGGTTAAATACCTCAATTTTACCATCTATATTAGAAATAACAATGGCTTCCATAATGTTAGACAATACTGCATTGAGTTTTTCATTTTCACGATGTACTTTATGTAGTTGATGTTCTATCTCGTGTCGGGCATTTTCTAAATCTTTTGTGATTTGGTGTGATTCACGTTCTTTTTGTTCAAGTGAAGCAGTGTTTTTTTGAAATTCATCTAACAGTAGTTGATTATCTAAGTAAGCACTAATTACCAAAATGGTAGAGGCAATACTAGTACTTAGATTTTCTAAGAAGTCTATTTCGTATTGGGCAAAGCTTCTGAGTGTGGCTAATTCTATGACTCCTTTTACTTGTTTATTTTCATCTATCAGAGGTAATAATATCAAAGTGCGAGGGAGTGTATTACCTAGGCCTGAGCTGATATATGTATAGTTTTCGGGTAGTTCTTCAAGATATACCTTATTTTTTTCGTGATAGACTCGACCCAATAGCCCTTCACTTACTTCTACTTTTTTTTGAATAAATTTTTCTCTTCCGAAAGCATAGGTAGCTGCTAGTTCGAAGTGTGTTTCTTCTTTATTAAGCAGAAAAACACCTCCCTGAACAGCATCCACATGTCCTACCAAACGGCCTATGATTTTACTACAAAGGTTCTGAATATTATCATCGTGGTTGCGGAGTATTTCAGAAAAAATACTAAGCCCTTCAGTAGTCCAAGTTCTTTGTTTTTCTTCCTTACTAAATACCTGTAAAGTCTTCTGCATTTTTTCAAGACTCTCTCCTAACTGTCCCTTATTATCAAATAATTCTTTGGAAGTTTCTAGTTTTTTATTGGCTATTTCTTGTATATACTTATCCAAATCAAAGAGTTTAGATTTTAATTCGTTGGAGTAATTAATGATATTTCTAAATTCATTGTTTCGTGTAGGGATGTCATCTGGAAAGTTTCCTTGGCTAAGTTTAGCCATAAAGTCTCTTACTTCACGTATCCATTTAAAAATTTGTGTAAAAAGAAAAATCCCTAAACTATAAGCGCCCAAAAACCCTAAGAGTGCAGAAAAAACCAAAATTGTATCTTTTCTTTGTCTATCTTGGGCAATCTCTCGGAGTAGTTTTTTCTCATTTTGATTGGCACGATTGATGAGTTTTTTGATGGTTTTTTCTAGCTCACTTTGTGCGTGAATCAAATCATTTTTTACTTGCTGTTTTAATGCAAATTGGTCTTGTCCTGTGCTGAGAGAGCGTTCTAAAAATCGCTGTTGTTGTTTTAACTCACCCAGAT
>JBBRUH010000242.1:0-8803 GCA_038248005.1 Cytophagales bacterium
CTTTTATTTTTAGTTCTCCTTTATATTCGTAATTGTATGATTCATTATAATCACTCAGGGAAGAGTTTTCTGTGATAAACTCAATATTTTCTGAATAAGCATCATTTACAAATTCTACAGGAATTTGACCTTCATTTTGATTACTATCCTCAGAACCTGAAGTGTATTGGTCAGAAGAATCACTAAACATAAGTTCAGAATCTGAACTTTGTCTCTCTCCTGTTGACTCAGAAGGCACAAATAAATAAGTAAAAAAACCCACCAATGATGCACCTAATACACCTAACCATCCCAATCGAGTGGCGACTTTAGAAGAAGATTTTGAAGCAGTAGGTTGACTAGTATTGGCACTTGGCTTTTGCTTAAGTTGGCTTATAAGTTTGAGTGCATCTTGATTATCAGGTTGAATCTCAAGGCATTGCTTGGCGTAGTTTTCTGCTAACTGTGAATCTTTTGAATCTCCAGAAGACTGCCATTTCAGTTTATAAGCAGAAGCCATTCCATTCAGACAAGGAATATCTATAGGTTTGAGAGTAAGTGCTTGCTCAAATTCAGGGATAGCATCTTGCCAATTATTAAACTTTAGATAACCTAAGGCTCTAGTACGATGATTATTAAATACTTTCTGTATAAACTGCCAATCTGACTCTGATACGCCGAGACTTAAGGCAATGTCGTGTAGCTCTAACTCCGAAAGCGAACGGTTTTGCTGTTGTTGTTGAATTTCTAAAATTTTATCAAAGTAGGCTTTAAAATTTTGATTTTGTTCGTCCATTGTTTGTGTTTCTTTTTGATGTGTGAGTCTGTCCTTAATCTATGACGAAAAATAAAAGTATTGAGTTTCCTATTATTTCAATAAATCCTTTAAAATGGAAATCTCAAGGGCTGGTGGACTGTTCTCATATAAAATCTTATAAACTGCTTTATTGATAGGCATACTTACTTGATACTTGCGATTAATCTCATAGATTCCTTTGACTGCATAATAGCCTTCTGCCACCATGTTCATCTCTACCTGAGCAGATTGTACGGTATATCCTCGCCCAATCATACTTCCAAAAGTACGATTTCGGCTAAACTGAGAATATGCCGTAACTAGCAAATCACCTAAATAAACTGATTCATTTAGGTTTCGAGGATGGGGGCATATTTCATCTAAAAATCTTGCAATCTCATCTGTAGCATTGGCTACCAAAACTGCCTGAAAGTTATCTCCATAATTCAGCCCTCTTGCGATTCCGCCTGCCAAAGCAATGATGTTTTTAATCACGGCGGCATATTCTACGCCATACAAGTCATTGTTAAGACTGGCTTTGAGGTAAGGGCGACGTAACAGATGTGCAAAATGCTCTGCTACTTCTAAATCAGGTGCAGAGATGGTCAGGTAAGACTGTTTTTCGGAAGCTACTTCCTCAGCATGGCAAGGCCCGGCAATGACCGCCATTCTTTGTTCAGAAATATCAAACTTGTTGCTAAGCCATTCACTTACCAATAGATGCTCTTCGGGGATAATCCCTTTGACTGCCGAAACGATAATTTTATCTTCAAAATCTTCTTTTTTTAAGCCTATCAAAGCACTTTTAACAAAAGCTGCTGGCACAGCTATAATCAGATGTGAGGTATCTTTTAAGACATCCTTAAGTTGGTTCGTTGGCTTCACATATCTGCGAGAGTGCTGCACACTGCTAAGATAATCTGGATTATGGCGGTGTCTTCTTAGATGTTTTACGGCTTCTGCGTTTCTGAGCCACCACTTGACTTTCACTTTATTTTCTGATAAAATTTTGACGAGTGCAGTTGCCCAGCTTCCTCCTCCTATCATCCCTACGGTGGCTATAGGTGCTCTATTGAGGCGATTTTCTTTGAGTCTTTTAAAGTTAATCTTTTTGATGAATGATGCCAATTTTTATTTCGTTTTGAAACTGAATTAATTATAAATGATGAGTTATCCTGTCTATGCCTAACATAACTTAACTCAAGTTAGGTCATTATAAACTTCCAAAAGGTGTATTTTTAGATTTTTATACTGAACTAAAAAAATCGCCAAAGTAGCTACTTTGGCGATTTTTTAGGTATCGCTACGGTTAGATTATATTATTAATCCTTTACTTTGAGTCATCTGATTTGGTTACTTTCTGCCCATTCTCGAGCAGTTTAGAGATTAAATTAAAAGGACCTATTACGATTTTATCACCTTCTTTGAGTCCTTTTACGATTTGAATATTTTCAAAATCACTGATGCCTGTACTCACTTCTTGGGTTCTAACTTCACCTTTTTCAGCATTATACAAAAAAACTACTTCTTTCACATCATCTTCCAATCCTTTTGCTTTTGTATCTTTATTTTCTTCTATATTACTTACTGGTTTTGAAGTTTTCCCAGAATTTCCACCTTTTTCTTGTAGTTGAGAAGCTGTACGAGTAGTAACTGCTGAAATAGGTACTGAAACTACGTTATCTTGTTGATTAGTAATAATATCTACTGCGGCAGTCATCCCTGGTCTAAAAGGAGAACGTCCAGCCTTTTTAAGATCTTTATAAGATTCAGGAAGAATACGAATTTTGACAGTAAATTCTGTAACTGCGTCTGCTGAGGTTGTATTGTTAGCAGTATTAGAGATTTCAGTTACGATTCCCTTAAATTTCTTACCTGTGCTTGAATAAGCATCTACATCTATTTCTACAGTCTGACCTTCTTTTACTTTGATGATGTCATTTTCATTTACATCTACTTGCACTTCCATATCATCTAGATTTGCAATAATAAGCATCTCTGTACCAGCCATTTGTGCAGTTCCTACTACTTTTTCACCTTTTTCTACACTTAATTTAGAGATGATGCCACTTACAGGAGCATAGATTTCAGTTCGAGATAAATTATCTATACTTTGGCTTAGATTGGCTTGTGAAGACTGCACATTAAAATTAGCAGCCTGTGCACTCTCACCAGCTGCTTTGAGTTGCTGTTTGGCGACTTCAAAGTTAGTCTTAGCAGTCAGGAAATCTGTTTCTGAGATTACTTTTTGATCAAAAAGCTTCTTATTTCTTTCATATTCAGCTTCCGTTCTTGCAAGTTCTGCTTTTCTCTGTAGATAAACTGCTTGTGCTTGTGATGAATTTGATTTGACGGAGTTGAGAGAAGCTCGTGCACTTTGAGCTGCATCTTGAAAGTTATCAGGGCGTATGCGTATAAGTAACTGTCCTTGTTTGACAGAGTCACCTTCTTTGATATACACATCTACGATTTCACCCGAAACATCTGGACTAATCTTTACTTCAGTTTCTGGCTGAACCTTACCTGAGGCAGTTACTTTTTCTACAATTCGTACTTTTTTGACTAACCCTACTTGTATTTCATCAAGTTTTTCTTTTCCAACCCAGCCCATAGCTCGTGCTAAAAACACTAAAGCTAGCAACACAACTACAACAATAATGAGATTACGTAAAAGTTTACTTCCTGATTTTTTCTTCTTTGCCATGGTATTAATAATATGGATATTTGTTTATGAAAACAAAAGTAGAAAAAAAAAAGATTTTAAGCGTAATTTTTTACATTTAATGGTTGAGAAGTATCAGATGTTGTGTGCAAAAATCATGAATTGCATGCTTTTATTTAGCTCTCTAATATTTTTATCTGTTGGTTATAATATGTAATCTTCTTAGGGCTTATCTCTATCTCTTTTAATTGCTGGTAAACATCAATTGCTTCTTCTATTTTTCCTTCACTAAAAAACTGAATAGCTAGTCTTTCACTCAATCCTAGCTCTTTTTCTTGTTGTAGATTTTTAGTTTGAGGTGTTTTAAAGAGATTTTTTTAAGAACTTATACATTCTATTTTTTATTTTTATAATGACTTTAAATAACTGTAGGTAGTGTTATAAATGTAATGTTTTCAAATTTTGAAAATCATTGTAAGAGTATCTATATGAGAAAAAAAGCATACTGAACCCATCCTTACAAATATAACACTACCATAACTGTAAACTTATACCTAACTCTTAAGTATTTCTATTTGCTGGTCATAGTACATCTTTTTTTCTAATCGTGTTTCTCTTTCTCTTAGTTTAATGTAGATAGCCACTGCTTCCTCTTGTTTTCCTTCGTTAAAAAGCTGAATAGCAAGTCTTTCACTTAGTCCTGTTTCTTCTTCTGTCACTTTAAAGTTACTCACATTCGCTTCTGTATTAGGTTGAGCAGAGGTATTAGAAGGTTTACTTTCTGCTTCTTGGCTTTTGATTACGTTAATTTGGCTGATGTAATAGCTTGCTTTTTGAGGGTTTTTTTCTAGTAATTGCTCATAAATCTCTATAGCTTTTTTGTTTTTTCCTTCATTGAAGAAATAGACTGCTTTTTCTTCACTTAGCTCTTCTGTCTTTTGTTGACTTTGCCTTAAAGGAGGTTGATTTTTATCTTCTATTTGATTGGAAAAGGAAGTATCAGGCTTTGATTCTGGTTTGAAGACAAAAGGCTCTTCTGTCTCGGAGACATCAGAACTTTTACGTTTGAGTTCTTCAAAAGGGTCAGTATCATCTGCAACACGTTCTACTATATGTATATCATCTAAGGCTTCTAATTCTGCAAAAAAAGAAGAGGTATCTTCTGTTACTTGGTTAGGCGCTTTTTGAATAGGTGCTGCTATTAGTGAGTCTAAATTATAAACTTTATCAGTGTTGGCTTCGGTTTCTTCAAAAAAACTGTTATCTGGCACATCTTCTTCTATTTCATCAAAAAAAGAAATGTTGTCTTTGTAAGTATTCTCCACTTTAGAGAGGTTGATTGATTCATTTTCCTCTTGCAAATCATCGGAAGAGATAGTGTCTTCTTCTATTTCTCGAGAAATCTCTGATGTATTGATATCATCTTCTGAGCCTATCCCTTCAAAAAATGAGGTGCTTTCAGAGGATTGATTAATGAGAGTTTCTGTCTCTGAGAGACTTGCCTCTGGTATATTTTCAAAAAAAGGAGCAACTTCTTCATCTTCTTTTGGCTCATTTTCTTCGGCAAGTGTAAGATATTCTGGTTTATCTGTCAAGATTGCCAGTTGCTTATAGTAATAGCTTGCTTTTTGAGGATTAATCTGGACAAGTTGTTTAAAGACTTCTTCTGCCTCCTCTATTTTACCATCATGAAAGAAATCTAAGGCTATTTTTTCAGAAGGTTCACCTTCAAAGTTTACTTTGGGAGAAGGTATATCTTCTTCTTCCTGAGTATCTTCGGTATTGATTTCATCAAAGAAAGAAGTATCTACACTTTCTTGGACATCTTTGCTGTCTTCTTCCTCTAACTCATTATTGGGACTCAGAATATTCTCTTTGTCTTCTAAAACATCTTCCCCCAAGTGTTTCAAATCAGAATCTTCCTCTTCTATTACATCAAAGAATGAAGAAGTAGTATTGGTATCATCTTCTTCTTTATTTGGTTTTACGGTTTCAAAATTTTCTACTTCCTCAAAAGTACTGATCATCTTAGGAGCATCAGAGTCAATCGGCTCAAAGTGTGTTTTTAGTTTGATATTGCTATTTCCGTTGGTTTTATCTCCATTTGATTGGATGAGAACCCTAAGTTGATTTCGGTCATAAGCATAAGAAGCTGCTCTCCTGATTTTTTGAGGGGCAAGCATACTTTCTTTGTCTTGAGTATATTTGGCAATCAACAGATGAGTAATCTGAAAATAAGGATAAGTCGCAGCCATTTCTTCCAGACTTTCTAAATCTGTTTCTGAAATTAGGTTTGGCTCATCTATCAGTCTAAGAAGTGTACTTTTATCCATGCTATTAAGTCATTTTGGGCTTACCAATCGGCTACCGTTTTATTAAAAATATCTAAAATAATTTGCTCAAAAATCTCATCAATTTTAGTGCTTTCTACTTGGTCTAGGGTTTGCTCTTGTGGAAAGTCAGAATAAAAAGAAAAACTCTGCGTAAAATTCTTTTTTTCATCTTTTCTATTCACAAAGTCTAGCTCTACGGCAATAGTGAGTCGGTTTTGAGCAGCTCGAGAATCACCAGAGGGTGCTATTGGTAAGACTTGATAAGTTTTGACGTGTCCAGAGATTTCAAGTTCACCTTCTTTGTCCGCAATTGCTAAGGGTGAGTTACGCTGATAGTATTCTTTCAGACGTTCAGTAAAATCTTGCCCAAGACTTGGGGGACCATTCCCTGCCCTATTCTGAAAATTAGCTACATAAATAGTCTTTGCTTCTGTATTAACCCCTGTCAATGAATAATTTACAAATCTGCATTGTGTGAGACCTAGCATCAATAGCACAAGACAAAAGAATAAAAAAGTATGTTTTTGGTGACTTATCATTGAAGGTTTATTATGATTTTATCTAAGTAATGTATTAAAAAGTTTATTGTTTTCACTTTAAATAACTCACTATCAATAGATTAACGTCTGTTATATTTTGATTTTGATTTACTGTTCAATTGAATTATATTCAAATAATGAATATAATTACAATAAAGTTGAGTAAAAATAATGATTTTTATTGAAAATTATAAGTCAAGTCATTGATTTAACATTATTTACGAAAAAAAATGAGTTATTAGGTTATTGGGTCATTGAGTTAATTGGGCATTAATAACTTAATCTCCCAATAACCTATTCTCTAATCTCCTACTTCTCTATTTCGTATTGCTTTATTTTTCTATAAAGAGTTCTTTCGGAAATTCCTAAATCCTGTGCTGCATTTCTGCGTCGGTGATTATTTTTCTTTAATGCCTTGATAATGAGTTCTTTTTCTTTATCTTCTAATGACAATGAATCACTTTCTTCTTCATATACAATGTCATGAGTTCTGTATTTATCATCATCAATGTCTTCATTTTCATTATTTTCTTCATTTTCTTTTATCTCGATGATATTTTTGCTTTCACCTGACCTTGTGTTTTTATGTAGTAGCAGTGTTTCTGGTCTAGCAGGATAGTTATTGTATATTTTTTCTAGATTTTCTTGCTGACTAATATCATCAAAAAGGTCTTTATGATTGTTGATAAACTCTTTGCTAAAGTTTCCTGCTTGGATGAGCTGTAGCACTAGTTTTTTCAGTTCATTTACATCTTGTCGCATCTCAAAGAGTATTTTATAAAGTAACTCTCTTTCAGAAAAATTCTCTTTTGACTGATCATTAAAAAGTGTAAGTGCTTGACTTTTTTCTTCTTCTGGATGATATTTTTTAATAACTCTAGCATCTATCTCAGCCCCTTCTTCCTCAAGCAAAGAAATCTGATCAGCAAGATTTTTTAGCTGACGAATATTACCAGGAAATCTAAACCTAGACAAGGCATTTTTGCCTTCTTCAGTCAATTTGACAGGTATGATTCTGTGTTTTTCGGCAAAATCAGTAATAAACTTTCTAAATAATAAAAATAAATCATCTCCTCGCTCACGCAAAGGCGGTACTTCTATCGGAACTGTACTTAAGCGATAATATAAATCTTGACGAAATTTCTTTTCGCTGATTGCATTCATCAAATCTACATTGGTAGCAGCTACTATACGCACATTGGTTTTGAGGGGTTTGGAAGAACCCATACGGATAAACTCCCCATTTTCTAGGATTCTCAAAAGCATAGATTGAGATTGTAGGGGCATTTCTCCAATTTCATCCAAAAAAATTGTTCCTCCATCCACTACTTCAAAATATCCTTTTCGCATCTCAGTAGAGCCAGTAAATGCTCCTTTTTCATGCCCAAAAAGCTCAGAATAAATAGTCCCTTCTGGGATTGCACCACAGTTAATGGCAATAAATGGGCCGTGCTTGCGAGTACTTAAACTATGGATAATCTTAGAAAAAGATTCTTTTCCTGTTCCGCTTTCTCCTCTGATAAGCACACTCAGGTCAGTCTGAGCTACTTGTATAGCCCTTTGTATGGCTTCATTGAGTAAGGGTGAATTACCTATGATTCCGAATCTTAATTTTACTGACTGAATATTTGTATCTCTCAAAATAGTCTCCTTTCATTTTATATTATAAAGAGACTAGGTATATAAAGGAATTGGTTATTGGGTTATTGAGAAATCATCTAGTTTCTTAATATACAATTTACCAATCTCTAAATATCATCATCTCTTAGTCCTTAAACTGATTATCTCCTAACAGTTCTTGGAGTTTTGTTTCTAATTCTTTTTGTTTTTGGGATGTGTAAGCACCAGAGGTAGCATAGACGATTTTCCCATTTTTATCCATCAAAAAGAAGTAAGGTATCTCTCTTTCACCTTTAGATTTACCCAAATCTAGTACTTCATAATCATTGAGCGTCTTGCCTTTAACCACTACGATGTGTTCTTGCCAGTGAGGCTGTACGTTTTCTTCTAGTGCAGTAAATACTTTTTTAGCTCCTAATTTATTCGCACCCGTCAGCAATACCACAAACTTAATGTTGGCATCATAAGGGTCAAATTCAAACAAATTAGTCCCTGGTGCTTGGATAAATAAATCAAATAAAGGCTTTCTCCAATTTTTGAGATACTCTTCTGATTTTTGAGAATATGCCAGTGCTACCAGAGAAACCTTACCTTTCTGAGGTAAATTCACTGTTTTGTTGAGGAGGCTTTGACCAGACATAGAAGGGTATTGTTTGCCTTCTTGAGCATAACCTGTGAATACTAGACCAATACTGAAAATGAGAAAAATTAATTTTTTTAGCATTTTAATAAGTTTTTGAGGTTAAAATATATCTAACTTCTCTCTTAACGAGTATTGCCTTAATTTGGTGCATGTAAAAGCACTTACTGTTCTACTGGCTCTCCCATCAATGTTGCCTGAGTGCATTCATTTACTTTAACCATCACATATTGC
>JBBRUH010000243.1:0-8789 GCA_038248005.1 Cytophagales bacterium
ACTGCCAAAGGATTTCTAATTAATGCAGATGTAAATGCTAGTTACAATATTATCAAAAAAGTAGCTCCAAAGATTTTCAATGGAGTAGAGGCTGTCGTAGTCCAGCCAGATAGATATTTTTCTATAAAATAAATGACTATTGATGTACTTTCTAAGGTATTAGCTTCTCGCCTTTTTCCAGAGATATCTCAGAAGAAACTAAGAGAAGAATTTATAGAAAACTGGGTTAAAAATGATAGTGAAGCGTATAGGAAGTCTTTTTTAGGCTTGACTCAGTGGGAGTTGAAGAGAAAATACCTAGATGTGCTTTGCCCTGTCTGTATGGTGGGTACACTGGAAGACTACACCACTTTGCAAGAAAAAAAGCGTTTCATGTTCAAACTCAGAAACGCTTCACTACATATTATTCAGAACTCTAGGCACATTACTCCATTAGACCAACCTGAGATGTTTAATCAGCTTATGCTGCAATTTTTAAAGGAAAATCATTCTTAACCTAAAGCAATTCAAAGGAATTTAAAAATCCATCACTCACAGACTCCGCAGGAAACCCGCTACTGCTTGTCAATACAAACTGAAATAAGCAATCTTTGGTGATTACGGTACGGAAGATAATATACATTCCATCACTGGTCTGGATACGCACTTCTGTAGCAGGGCTATTTTCTACCGTGAAATTATCTTTTTGAGAGATGATTTTATCTGAACCTGAATTTATAAAACCATCTATACTCTCTTTGAGTAGTGAAGATGCCTTCTTTAAGTCAAAATTTTTCTTATAATGTGCTGCCACTTGAAAGGTAAGTCCGTCTGCCTGTACATTGGCTAGGAGTAAATTATCTTTATCAGTTGCATCGGGGAGTTTGGGGAATTTCATCTTAAAACTGGCTGAGCGAAATAAGAAAGTCCCCCAAGTTTGTTGCCAAGTAAAAGAAGTTGTAAGGCAAAAGACCAAGCTTAAGATAAGAATAAAAGAGAAGGGTTTAATGGCTATATTTTTCATGTTTTTGTATTTTGTTTATAGTATTTACGTAATATACAACAAAAAAGCCTCCAAAATGGAGGCTTTCAAAACAAAAAGATATTATGGAGGACTATTCCTCACCACGGGCATTTTTCATGTCCTGTACTTCTTTGCGAATATCTTGAGCAAGGTTTTTTAGGTCTTGCATACCTTTACGCACTCGAGTACCAGCAGCTTGGTTCTCTTTATCATAAAACTTTTCAAAATCACCCTCTAGGGCCATTACTAAATCACGAAACTCTTCGAATCTTTTCATACAATTAAAAATTAATCACAAGGTTAATTAAATGAATAAGCAAATAAAACAAAAAAAAAGGGGTTTACGCGTGTATATCGTAAATTTCTTGAGCATAAAGTTTATTTTCTAACTTATACGCCACTTGTTCAAACGCTTTGAGCGTAACTTCCACGTCTGCTAAACTGTGCATAGCTGTAGGAATTAACCTCAGCATAATCACATCTTTAGGTACAACAGGATAAATTACAACGGAACAAAATATATTTAGATTTTCTCGTAAATCAACGACTAATTGTGAGGTTTCGCCAATGGTTGCAGACAAAAACACAGGAGACACAGGAGATTCTGTGTTACCAATATTAAAACCTCTTTCTTTCAAACCTCCTTGCAATGCTTTCACGATAGTCCATAGTTTTTCACGAAGTTCTGGCTGTTCACGAAGTAATTCAAGGCGTTTTAATGCACCTATTACGATAGGCATTGGCAATGATTTGGCATAAATCTGAGAACGCATATTGTAACGAAGAAAGTTACAAACATCTTTACTAGCAGACACAAATGCTCCGATACTTGCCATAGACTTGGCAAATGTAGAAAAATAGACATCAATATCATCTTGAACACCTAGATATTCACCAGTGCCAGCACCTGTGCTACCCATTGTACCAAAACCGTGTGCATCATCTACTAGTAAACGGAAATCAAATTTTTCTTTCAGTTTGACGACTTCTCTGAGCTTACCTACGGTGCCAGACATTCCGAAAACACCTTCAGTAATCACCAAAATTCCTCCACCATTTTTTTCGGCAAGTTTTTTAGCTCTTACTAATTGTTTTTCGCAGTCTTCTATATCATTGTGCTTATACACAAATCTTTTACCAAGGTGCATTCTAAGACCATCTATAATACAAGCGTGTGCTTGCTCATCATATACTACTACATCTTTACGATTGAGTAGTGAGTCTATCACCGAAAAAATACCTTGATAGCCAAAATTAAGTAATACAGTATCTTCTTTCTTTACAAAGGAAGATAGTTCTGCTTCAAGTTGCTCGTGTTGATCAGTATTCCCTGACATCATACGAGAGCCCATTGGATATGCTAAGCCCCATTGAGCAGCAGCTTCAGCATCCGTCTTACGAATCTCGGGATGATTGCCTAAGCCTAAGTAGTTATTAAGACTCCAAGTCAATACTTTTTTGCCATTAAACTCCATGTGGGAAGAGAGTTCACCTTTGAGTTTTGGGAAAGTATAATATCCGTGAGCCTCCTCAGAATATTGTCCTAAGGCTCCTTTTGCAGTTTTGAGTTTTTCAAATAAATCCACTAATAGTTATATTTTAATGTACGGGTTTGATTAAATTTATATAAAACATGTCTAATTTAGCCTTAAAACTAAGTTTTTACAAGTAGAACCGCTATGTAAAGCACAAAAATATTATATACCATAACTCATGTTGTATTTTTACAATAAATAATTGTAATAAAACGATTTTATAATATTAAAATTATTAAAAATACTTTAAAGAGAGTACTTTAATGCCTAATTTAGAAACTGGATTAAATTTGATGAACTGAGTATGAAAATAAAAAAAATATTGATAGCCAACAGAGGCGAGATTGCATTAAGAGTCATGCGCTCGGCTCGTGAAATGGGTATTAAAACTGTTGCCATCTATAGTGAAGCAGATAGAAAAGCTCTTCACGTTCGTTATGCTGATGAAGCTGTCTGTGTAGGTCCTCCTGCTTCTGCACAATCTTATCTTCAGATAGACAAAATCATAGAAGTAGCCAAACAACTAGGCGTAGATGCCATCCATCCAGGGTATGGCTTTTTATCTGAAAATGCCAAATTTGCCGAAGCTGTCAAAGCGGCAGACATGATATTTATAGGTCCTTCCTCAGCATCTATCTCAGTGATGGGTAGCAAACTGGCAGCCAAAGATGCTGTCTCCAAATATGATATTCCGATGGTACCTGGCACACCCGAAGCCATCACTGACATCCCTGCTGCTAAGCAAAAAGCTACTGAAATAGGCTATCCTATCCTTATCAAGGCAAGTGCAGGCGGTGGTGGAAAGGGAATGCGTGTAGTAGAAAAAGAAGCTGACTTTGAAGAGCAAATGGATAGAGCCATTAGTGAAGCTATTTCTTCTTTTGGAGATGGTGCTGTATTTATTGAGAAGTACATCACCTCACCCAAGCATATAGAGATTCAGATTTTGGGAGATACACACGGCAATGTACTGTATCTTTTCGAGAGAGAATGCTCTATACAAAGAAGACATCAAAAAGTAATAGAAGAAGCTCCTTCACCTATAGTAAGCCCTGAGATGCGCAAGGCAATGGGCGAGGCTGCCGTAAAAGTGGCAAAAGCCTGTGATTACTATGGTGCCGGCACTGTAGAGTTTATAGTAGATGAGCAGCTTAATTTTTATTTCTTGGAGATGAATACTCGCCTACAAGTAGAGCACCCCGTAACCGAAGAAATCACAGGGATAGACCTCGTCAAGGAACAAATCAAAATAGCCGAAGGACAAGCTATCAGTTTTAAGCAAGAAGATTTGAAGATAAAAGGACATGCTATAGAAGTACGTGTCTATGCCGAAGACCCTAAAAATAATTTCTTGCCTGATATTGGCACATTGCATACCTATCGCCGTCCACAAGGGATTGGAGTAAGAGTAGATGATGGTTTTGAAGAAGGGATGGAAATCCCTATTTATTATGACCCTATGATAGCCAAACTCGTAACTTATGGAAGAGACCGACACGAAGCCATTATTAGGATGAGGCGTGCCATTGCCGAATATCAAATCACAGGGATAGAGACTACCTTAGGTTTTTGTGATTTTGTAATGGGGCATGAATCTTTTGTATCGGGCAAATTTGATACTAACTTTGTAGCAAAATATTTTACTCCTGATAAACTAGATAGCTCAGAACCCAATCAAGAATCTGAGGTAGCTGCTTTGCTGGTAAATCATCTTTTAAAAAATAATAAAACACAGTCTGAGCAAGCTACACAAAACACACAAGTGGCAAGTCTTTGGAAAAAAAACAGAAGTTAATAAATAATTATAAACCCAAAAAACGTATTTATGGACAATTATAATGATCAACTCGGAGAATTAAATAAACTCTTTTACAGAGCAGACAATGAAATCAAAGATGGTCTTATCGGTGAAGCACTTGATACGCTTACACAGATTATAGGGCAAGATGCTCAATTTGGTAAAGCATATAACCACCTAGGGTGGATTTATGAAACCAAAGAAAAAGATTATCAAAAAGCAGAAGAATGCTATCGCTTGGCTCTAAAATATGCTTCTGATTATACCCCTGTTTATCTCAATTATGCCATTTTGCTTTCTACATTGAAGCGTTATTCTGAGCTAGAGGCTCACCTAGAACGCTCTCTTGAAGTGCCAGGGATCAATGAATCTAAAATCTGGAATGAGAGAGGAATTATGTATGAGCTACAGGGACGCTACGGAGATGCCATAGAAGCCTATAAGAAAAGCATTCAGCTTTCGCTCGTCAATGAAGATATAGAGAGATTTGAGACTTCTATCAATCGTTGCAAAAAAAAGCGAACCATTGAAAATGAAAGTTAGTAGTATAGACTTTTCAAGTCTGACAGACTTGGAAAGTCTTTTTCCGTGGTTCGTGTCTTCACGAACCGAGGGTTAAGAAAGTCTGAATATTTTATTTTCATAAAAAAATCCCGCTCAATATGAACGGGATTTTCTGCTAAAATAATAAAGTGTTAAACAGGTGTGTTTGAATAAATTTTTCTTGTTTGCTACTCTATATACTTTCACAAGCCAAAAAGTAACTATCAATGTTAAGAAAAAATTAAATTTTTCGTGCTTTTGCACATAAGTCATTATTAATCAGTTGATTATACTATAAAAATAATTTACTTCTTTCTGAAAAATATTCTATTTTCTTATAAAATACCTTTCAAAACCTCTAAAAATAATTACCAAATAGGGAAAATCACCAGACCATTAAGTTACATCCTCTGATTTCGCTTACATCTGTTCGCCCCAAAACCTTAAACCTTCCTTCACTTTCCCAAGTACCTATGTCTTGAGTAGCTATAAAGGCACAAGAATCTATATTGGCTAGGTCTATAATATTAATTGCACCAGACCTTTGCTGATTATCTATACAAAAGGGGTCTCTCAATTCACGTAAATAAATACGCATCCAAGGCGGAGTCTCAAATATTTCCTCTTTTATTGAATAAGCCTGTGAAAGTAACTCGGTCATCCCATATTCAGAATGAACTTCCTTGACTTGAAAAGCTTCTTTGAGCATTAGATGTACTTCACTGCGGAGAAGTTCTTTACGGCGGCCTTTCATTCCACCAGTTTCCATCAAGGTGATAGCTGATAAATCCATTGGAAATTGTTCTGCAAAATCTAATAAGCCAAAAGTTACCCCTAGTAAGAGTATCTTTCTATCTGCTTTTTCTTGAAGGTGAAGCAAGGTATCGTGCAGCTTGCTAAAATCATCTAAATAAAAACCTGAAAAACTAGATTGGCTTTCGGCAATGAAGTAGGCAACCATCTCGACCAAAGAAGCGTGATTACGCTCTAAATAAGAAGGAAGCAAAGCCAAAATGTGATAATCTTGTAAGTTTCCATAAAACTGTTCAAATATTTTTTTGGAAAGCCGATGATAAAAGCTGACCTCTGCTACATAATGACGGCTGCGGGTCTGACCTGTAGTTCCACTACTCTCAAAGACACGCTCAGGCTCAAAATACCCCGTGCTAACCGTGTGATGTTTAAAAAGCTCAATAGGTAGAAAAGGAATATCTTCTATTTTGCTTACTTTTGTAGTATTAAAATGAAGCAGATGTAGATATTCTTGGTAAATTTTATTATGTTTGGCTTGGTAAAAAAATAAATTCAAAGCTTCCTCTACAAAATTTTGTGAAGTAATTTTGAACAAATTTTCCTTGAAATTTTTTTTGAAGTTCATACGTTTTCTAAATATAGCACAAAGTCTTAAAACTCAATAATACCATGACAACACCCACAAAGATACAAGTTCCTTCTTTCGCTTGGATTAGCCTATTTTTATTCTTGGGAGCTTGCTATGAAAAGCCTGATTTTCCGCTTGCTCCCTCTATTAGTGTTGATGAAAATAGCCTAAGCAAAATTACAGAGGAAGATCCTAATACCCTAAGTATGCAAGATGTAATTACGATAAGTATTAATTTTCAAGATGGTGATGGAGACTTGGGCTTAGATGAAGAAGACATTGTATCGCCTTCTCTTTTCCAAGAATTTAATCAAGATGGTACTTTTAATGAGAACTCTAGAAATTATAAATTAAAAGTATTTTTTAAACAAGGAGAAAATTTTGTGCCTTTTCCATTACCAGACCCTATTTTAGGATTTAATGGACGTTTTCAGAGACTCAATGAAGTTGATAAAACAACTCCATTGGAAGGAGTTCTGAACCATGAAGTAATATTTAGACACAATGTCATTGCTCCCAATACCCTTCTAAAATTTGAAGTACAGATTATGGATCGAGCCTTAAACCTTAGCAATGTCATAGAGACAGATACTATCAGGGTAAGAGTACAATAAACCTTTGTGATTATACTTCTAGAAAATATAAGCAAGGATAAAGTGTAAGTGTTAGAATACATAAATGAGTGAAAGTAGTACTACTTTCACTCATTTTTTTGTGAGAATGAGATGTAAGAACTAAGAATTACTATGATTTTTATATTTTAATTTTTTTATCTCTAATAAAAAACTATTTTTGAGAAATCGTTTATTTTAGATAAATTGCTTTCATCTTTCATAAAACAGAACTTCTTTTAATTTTTATGGAAAAATCAATTATTAATCAACTCATTCTCCGTATCGAGGAATCTTTCCAAAAATTAAAAATACAGATTCTAATCTCAGATGTAGAGCATATTGCTTTGTTTATTTATCAAGGAATGGCTGGCAATGGACGCACCTTTCATACCACAGAACATGTCTTGCAAGTATGCAGGCATCTAGAGCATCCCCTTCAAATTTTAGCTACATTATTTCACGACATTATTTATCATCAAATAGACAATGGTATAGAAAAAGATACTCAAGTTATTCTTTCACCATTGGTCTATCATCAAGATAATAAAACCTATATAAGAGAAGACTATCCTAGAGATGATATTCCTCTTGCTTTATGCTTAGAAGTATTTGATTATCAGCCCAATGATGAGATAAGAATTCAGGGCTATAATGAGTTTCTGAGTACATTGGTAGCCATCCAAAAGTTAAAGGCATACCTTGGGCATCGTAATTTACTAGGCATTATGGTAGCCATAGAAGGAACTATTCCATTCAGAGGTTTGAATCATGATGGGCAAAACTGTTTTGAAGTGATGGAAACGAAACTGCTACAACTCAATCAAAAATATGAACTTAATATCAAAGAAGAACATATTTATTTGCTTTTAGAATTGGCTGTAGAAATGGCTAATAATGATGTAGAAAATTTTTCGCATTCTAATGTAGCTGAATTTTTGGACAATACCTGGCGACTCATCCCCGAAACCAATGATAGTCTTAGAGTAGCCAATGCTTATACATTAACGAGCTACCGCAAAGCCATAGAAAAAATGGAGGGCTTTTTAAATTTTTTAAGCCCTTCCATAGTGTTTCAACAATACAGACAAGTTCCTTCTAATGAGACTTTTAAGCAGTTAAAAGAACACGCCGAAGATAATATCAAAATAGCTAGAGAATATCTACAAGCCAAGCTGACTTCTGTAGCTTTGCTAGAAGCTCTTGCTGTCTGTACAGGAGGTGATGCCCCTATTTCTATGTTTATTGGTGATATACGGCACTCAGGTTCTTTTCAAGCCATAGAACGTGCAGAAGATTATCTGCCAGCCATCACGGTGTCAGAAGAGCTAGAATATGATGAAGCTGTCCTTAGACTATTAGAGTTTGGGCGAGCTTCTGAGCTTGATTTTGACACTCAAAATGCTCCCTTTTCTTATTTTGTCTATGCTTCTATAGGCAAAGAAAAAAATCAACTTTACCTCCAAGCCGCCAGAAAAATGTTCAAGGGTGAAATCTCTTGCCAAGAGTATCTCACTCAAATGGATGCCCGTACCCGTACTGCCATTGCACAAGCATGTGCACAAGTAGCCATAAGCCGTAGAGAGGCGCTTTTGGCACTTATGAGTTAACAATAAATACTTTCAGCATCTCCAAGTTAAGACTTTGTTATTTAAAGGCAAAAGAAAAGTATTTTTGAATTTAACTTTCTGATAATCAAACTATTACAATCTAATTGACCAATATTCTATTATCATCAGCTTACAACTATTTGCCTGATAAAAGGGTTATTAAACCAGATTATCCAACAAAATCATACACAGAATGTTAAAGCACCTTATATCGATATTCATATTATTATTTATCATGCAAGCAAACATACAAGCCCAAGCTGAATGGCAAGCACTCAGCACTTCTTATGTTACTTTTAAAATTAAAA
>JBBRUH010000244.1:0-8742 GCA_038248005.1 Cytophagales bacterium
ATACCTTTTGATAGCAGGTGGGAGTATTATTTTTATATCTTTTTTTCTTTCTCTTGAGTTCTCAAGAGTATTGGTTAAGCCACTGCTAATGCTCCAAGAGTTTGTAAATCTTCTCTCCAAAGGTATTTTACCTTCTAAGCTTGTCAAGAATACCCAAGATGAATTAGGTGACATGACCGACAAGCTAAATGAGCTTGTTGAAAACTTAAAAAATACTGCCAATTTTGCTATTCAAATTGGTAAAGAAAATTTTGAAGCTGACTTTCACCCTGCAAGCGAGCGTGATAATTTAGGAATAGCATTGCTCAATATGCGTGACAGTATCCAAGTTTCTGCCCAAAAAGATGACGAGAGAAGTTGGATTGTAACAGGTCTTGCTGATATTGGTGATATTTTACCTTCTATCTCCACAATCGGTGAACTAGGAGAGCTAGTAAGTGAATATGTAACCAACAAAATTGGAGCTATTCAGGGTGCTTTTTATACAGTCAATGATGATAATGAGAATGATATCTTCTTGGAAATGAATGCAAGCTATGCCTATCATAAGAAAAAATATCTTCAAGCAAAATTCAGATTTGCAGAAGGACTGATAGGACAAGCTGCAATAGAGCAAGATACCATCCTTAGAACAGAGATTCCTAATGAATATATGACTATTTCTTCTGGAATTCTAGGAGATAGAAAACCTAAATGCTTACTCATCACACCACTTATCACCAATGAGAAAGTTTATGGGGTATTAGAGTTTGCGGGTTTTGAGCAGTTTGGCTCTCGTGAAGTAGAATTTGTGAAAGAAATTAGTGAGCTCATTGCTCGTACAGTATTTAATATCAAAGTAAAAGAAAATACAGAACGACTCCTCAGAGAATCACAAGCGATGAGTAGTGAACTACAGGTCAAGCAAGAAGTATTGCGTCAAAATGCCGAAGAAATGGAGGCTACACAAGACCAACTTCAACGCACCAACCAAGCCCTAGAAAACCAAGTAAACGAAGTACAAAAAGCCAATGATCGTATTCGTCTATTGCTAGAAAATGCTTCTGAAGTAATTACCATCTATGAAGCAGATGCTACTATTCGCTACATTAGTCCATCCGTAGAAAAAATCTTAGGTTATACTCAAGATGAGATGATAGGTGTCAAAGACATTGCGTATGTGCATCCTTCTGGAGTAGATACTTATGAGCAAATGTTTAAAGATTTGTTTGAGAAACCAGATGAGAGAGTCAAAATAGAGTTTAGTTATTTTATCAAGAATGGAGACCGTATCTGGCTAGAAGCCACTGGCACTAACCTACTCTCTGACCCTGCCATACAAGGTATCGTTCTCAATACACGTGATATTACGGAGCGTAGAGCTGCTGAACGTGAGCAACGCCTCAGAGGTCAGATGCAAGCACTCTCAGAAAACTCTCCAGATTTGATTACTCGTATTAGCAAAGAAGGAACAGTATTCTACATTAACCCTACTATTGAAAACTACACAGGTAAGAATAAAGAAAACTATCTACAAAAACACCTTAAAGAGTTAGAATTAAGCTCAGAAGTACTTGATTCGTGGGCAGACATCATCAAAGAAGTACTCACCAAGAACCAAAAAATAAACCTTGATATGGACTTTCCGTCTATTATGGGTGAGCGTGTGATGCAGGTAAATGCTATCCCTGAGTACAATGACCATAATAATATGGAATCAGTTTTGCTTGTATCTCATGATATTACTGAGAGAAAAATTATTGAGCTTGAGATTTCACAAAAAAGCCGTAAAATCACAGAAAGTATTAACTATGCCAAACGTATCCAAGAGGCTATTTTACCCAATAATGGACTCATGAGGCAATATCTACCACAATCATTTATACTTTATAAGCCTCGTGATGTAGTAAGTGGTGATTTTCCTTGGTTTTTACAAAAAGGAGATGATATCTTTATTGCGGCAGTAGATTGTACTGGGCATGGAGTACCAGGAGCTTTAATTTCTTTAATTGGATTTTTCTTACTTAACAATATCGTCAATATCCATCAAGCTGATAGCCCTGGAGAGATATTAGATATGCTAGATGAAGAAGTAACCCGTACACTTCGTCAAGATGAAAGCGATGCCTCTTCAAAAGATGGAATGGATATTTCACTATGCAAAATCAATAAAAAGAAAATGCAAATGGAATATGCAGGAGCTCATCGCCCACTTTACTATGTAAGTGATGACCAGTTATTAGAAATAAAAGGTAATAAATTCCCAATCGGAGGAGCTCAGTACAAGAATAGAACACACTTTACCAATACGGTAATAAACTATAAACCCGATGATGCCGTATTCTTATTCTCTGATGGATTTCCTGATCAATTTGGTGGAGCCAAAAATAAAAAATTCTCTCCACGCCGTATCCGTGATATTATTCAAGATAATCAAGACAAAGATCTTGACCAGATGCACAAGATAATGGAAGAAGAATTTGAAAAATGGAGAGGAAATAACAAACAGACTGATGATGTGTTGATGATTGGTATTAAATTATGAAATTAAATTTATAGTTTTGCTAAAGTTTCGGAAGCAACATTAATTATGCAGTATAAAAAAATAAATTATTATAGCTATTATTGTAAGCAAGGGTCAGAAATAAAAATATTAAAACAATCCAAGTCCTATGAAATATATCTATGAACTTCACAAGACAATGGTTGCCCGAAACCTAATCTTGGTTTATGAAGGTGAATTTACCCAAGAGATTACCAAATCGGTATTGGCTATGGCAGAGCGAAACATGGATGCCATTGGTGAAGACTCAGCCGTAAAGCGAAAAGTGTTTAATGTAATGGTAGAGTGTCTCCAAAATATCGTAAAACACTCCGATGAAGTAAATGACATCAACTATACTGATAAAAATAGTGCTGTCTTTATGATTGGCAAACAAGATGATAAATATATCATCACATCAGGTAATCCTATCACCAATGATAAGATTGAGATGTTACAAAGTAAACTAGAATACATCAATGCCTTAGACAAAGAAGGTCTTAAGACTTACTATAAAGACAAAATCAAAAAAAGTCAAGGTCTTTCAGAAAAAGGTGGTGCTGGTCTAGGTTTTATTGATATGGCTCGCAAATCAGGGCAAAAGCTCCAATTTGATTTTGAACATATCAATGAAAATATATCTTTCTTTTCTCTTAAGACCATTATCCGAAGAAATAATCAATAAATAGAATTTTTAATCAATTATTACGTATGGAAGTTATCAATTTAGAATCCACAGAGGATACCCCCAAAATAATCCTAGATAGAAATAATGGTATCTTTGAAATTTCGGGACGTTCACTGCCAGAAGATTCAGCAGAGTATTATCAGCCTATCTTAGATTGGCTTGACGAATATAGCAAAAGTCCGAACCCAGAAACCGTATTCATCTTCAAATTGGAGTATTTTAATACGGCTTCATCAAAGCTGATTTTAGACATTCTTTCTAAGTTGGAGACCATAGACAATACCACCATTTCTTGGTTTTATCATGAAGATGATGAAGACATGGAAGAAGCTGGCACTGAATTTTCCGAACTTGTAGAAGTACCCTTTGAATTTAAAACCTATTGAGAGATTTAAGTATCTCTCTTTTTAAGTTTTAAATCATACTAAGCCATTTTCGCATAAATCTCAGCATTAATGCTGAGAAGATGCTTGATAATTCATTATATCAGCATCAGGCTATATCGTTCAAAGAAACTATCTTTAAAACTAAAACACATGCCTGAGGCAATTTGTCATGAGTGAAAACATCCTCAAAGCACTCACCCAACTATTTGGGCTAATCACCAAACAAGATGGGGGGGCCACCAAAGTAGAACGTACATTTGTGATTGATTACTTCAAAAATGAGCTAGACCAAGAGTCTGTCAACTCTTATACTACTCTTTATGATGAAGTATCAGATTATGATGAAAACCGTCAAAAAATCATCACCAATAAGCCAATGGCTATGCGTGAGTCGGTGAGGGTTTTGAGGTTTTGCCGTGAAATCAATAAAAGTCTTGAACAACGCCAAAAAGTAATTATCCTCGTAAAACTACTTGAACTTATTTCTTCTGATGAAAACTTCACACCCCAACGTCGTGAAGTAATAGATACTGTAGCCTCCTCGTTCAAAATTCAAGATGATTATAAAGCAATTGAGAGTTTTGTAATGAGTACAGATTCTTCTCAATTAAACCAAGATAATGTTTTAGTAGTTAGCAGTAATGATAAGTTTATCAGCCCAGAAGTCAAACACTGGCATATGGATATTAAAGGTGAAATTATCTTTAAAAGAGTAGAGACTGTAGACTTATATTTTGTTAAATACATAGGCAATGAGCAATTCAAGGCCAATGGTTTTGCAATGAAAACTAATCAGGTTTATCTATTTCCTAATGGAAGTAGTATCAAAACAGAGAATGGTTTATCTGTTTATTATGGTGATGTCATTAGTATTTTTTTGGAGAAACTCCAAGATTCCAAGCTTTCTTTCATTGTTAAAGACCTAGTGTTTGAGTTTCCTAATGGAGCAATTGGGATTCAGCCTCTCAATCTATCAGAACCTCAAGGTAAGTTATTAGGAATCATGGGAGGAAGTGGTGCTGGAAAAACCACCCTCATGAATGTGCTTGCTGGAATAGAATACCCTTCTAAAGGTACCGTAGAAATCAATGGAATTGATATCCATAAAGATAAGGATAAAATAGAAGGTGTAATAGGGTATATTGCACAAGATGATTTGTTGATAGAAGAACTAACAGTATATCAAAACTTATATTACAATGCTAAACTTTGCTTCAAAGATTTAAAAGAAGCAGAGATTGATGAGCGTGTGATGACTACACTTAGCAACTTAGGGCTTGATCATATCAAGGATCTCAAAGTAGGTAATGTATTAAATAAAAAAATTAGTGGTGGACAAAGGAAGAGACTTAACATCGCACTAGAGCTTATTCGCGAACCCGCAGTAATGTTTGTGGATGAGCCTACTTCAGGTTTATCTTCCAAAGACTCTCAAAATGTAATTGACTTACTCAAAGAACTTTCTCTAAAAGGCAAACTTATTTTTGTAGTCATTCACCAGCCTTCTTCAGAGATTTATAAGACTTTTGATAAGATGATTATCCTTGACAAAGGAGGTTATCTTATTTATTATGGTAATCCTATTGATGCCATCACTTATTTTAAAGTCCAGACCAACCAGGCTGATAGTGGAAAAAGAAGTGAAAATCCTGAGGAATTATTTAACCTTATTGAAAAAGAGGTGATTGATGAATTTGGCCGCCCTACAGGAAAACGGCAAACTACTCCTAAGGAATGGTATGAAAGGTATAATAGCCACCCTTCTAAGGAGAATGTAGAAATTATTCAGGATAGTCCTCCATCATCGCTTAAGCGTCCAAGTATTTTTAATCAAACAGTATTGTTTACTGTTCGTGATCTCTTAGCTAAAGTATCTAATCAGCAATATATGTTGATTAACTTGCTTGAGGCACCTCTTTTAGCTATTCTACTTTCATTTGTAATTCGCTTCCAAAATGAGCCTGACACAGGTGATTATGTATATCGCTACAATGATAATATCCCTGCTTATATCCTAATCTGTATTATCATCTCTATGTTTATGGGGCTTACAGTAAGTGCTGAGGAAATTATAAAAGATAAAAAAATCCAAAAAAGGGAACGTTTCTTGAACCTAAGCCGATTTGGTTATCTGTTTTCCAAGATTATCATTTTATTCTTACTCTCTGCAGTGCAGACCCTGTGTTTTGTATTTATTGGTAACTCAATACTAGAAGTACAAGGTGAGTTTTTTACTTATTGGCTTATTTTATTTGCTATTTCTTGCTTTTCTAATGTATTAGGACTCAATATTTCTTCTACCTTTAACTCTGTAATTACGATTTATATCACTATTCCGCTTTTGCTCATTCCTCAGATGATTTTGAGTGGAATTATTTTTAGGTATGAAAAAATGAATACTGTCTTGACAGAAAAGGGGAAAGTACCTTTAGTAGCTGATATCATGGTTTCTAGATGGGCTTTTGAGGCTATCATGGTGAGGCAATACATTAGCAATCCTTATGAAGCAGATTATTACTCGCTTGATAAAAAAATTAGTGAAAATGATTACAAGGTTAAATTCTGGATCCCAGAGCTATTAGTAAGGGTCAATAGAAGCTTAGATAATATTAATAAATCTAAAAAAACAGACTCTCTCAAAAAAGAAATTGAGAATGATTTAACTCTAATTCGCAATGAAATACAGTCTGAAAACTTTAGAATGGATATATTAGATGGCTTTAGCATTAAAAACAGACTCAAATCTAAAGGCTTTGATGAACAGGTAGCTGAGCGTATTAGAAGTTACTTTGACTCTATAAAAACGGTCTATGTCGAGAAACTGAATGAAGCTAACAAAGATCGAGATGATTTGGTAAGGCTGATACAAGAGCGACGTGATTCTACTTATGATATTACTAAATATAAGAATCGCTATTTTAATGAAGGGCAAGATATTTTTGTAACAAACATAGAGATTAAGGATAGATATATAGAGGATAATGGAAGAATTATTCAACAAATTAATCCTATTTTTAATGAGCCTAAGCCAAGAGATAACCCATTTGCTTACAGAACTCATTTTATGTCTCCCAAAAAACCATTCTTTGGTTCATTATTTGACACCTATAATTTTAATACTTGTGTAATATGGTTTTTTACTTTATTACTGTTTATTACCTTATATTTTGACTTTTTCAAATTTATTTTAGAGTTATTTAGTAAGTTATCCTTCAAAAAAGGAAGCTAAAAAAACTGATAGATTTTCTTCTTCTTTATTAAAACTATTTGATATGAAAACAATTAACGAACTAAAACCCAATATGAAATCTCTACGTGTATTTTTTGTCAAATCTTGTTCTATTTTCGTATTGAGTACCTTTTTATTTGCATCTTGCGGAGGGTCTTCAGGTGATAAAAGTGGTGATAAACTCCTAGAAGATAGCAAGGTAGAATCTGAAGAAGGTTCTAAAGTACAAACCCCAGCAATCTCAAAAGAAGTATTGAGTGATATCGTAAAGTCTATCCCTTCTCCTCTTGAAATATCTTTCTTAATCAAAGATTTGGGGATTCGCTATGATAGGAATATCTTAAACTCTTCCGAAAATAGTAAAAAATACAATACTAGCTATCGCCAGGCTCTTAATCTAGGTATTTATAGTACTGATTTAGGGTATGCTAATATATATGAGCAGACACAAGATGCATTATATTACCTAAGTGCAGTCAGAGAAATGGCCGAAGGACTTAAAATTGGGCAATTTTTTGACTTTAATACTATTAAAGACTTAGCTATAAAGAGTGATAATCTTGATTCACTATTGCTTGTTACTAACACTAACCTAGAAAGAATCAATGATCACCTTCAAGAAAATGGACGTGCTGATTTGACTATCTTAATTCTTACAGGAGGCTGGTTAGAAGCACTTTATCTTACTTGTGAAGTAGCTAAAAAACAACCGAATGAGTTGCTCAGAAACAGAATAGGTGAGCAAAAACTTATCTTAGACCAATTGCTTTTATTACTTTCTTTTTATGAAGAGTCTCCTGATATCAAAACCCTCATAGGCGAACTTAATGAACTTCAAAAGATTTATGATAATGTCAAAATTACCTATGAGTATGAAGAATCAACCACAGAAGAAGAAAATGGTATTTTAGTAGTGAAAGACAATACCCTTAGTAAAATCAATTTTACAGAAAAAGACTTGGATAATATCCTTGCTGTAACTATCAAAATAAGAAAAGTAATCGTTGAATAATATATGTTATTATGTCTAATATCTTTCTTGCCTTAATTCTCTTATTTGTTAATCTACCGATTAATGGGTAAGAAAAGATTTTAAATGAAGATAATACTCAATCACAGACCCACGACATCTCAAGAGAAGTACTAGGTGATATCGTAAAGTCTATCCCTGCTCCTCTTGAGATTTCTTGTTTAATAAAAAATTTGGTGGTTCGTTATGATAGAAACCTCTTAACTTCTCCTAAAAACAGTAAGAAATACAACTCTAACAATCGCCAGGCACTCAACTTGGGGATTTATAGCACTGATTTAGGATATGATAATGTCTATGAGCAAACCTGAGACGCACTTAACTGTCTTACTGTGATGAGAGAAATGGAAGATAAGCTAAAAATCGAGCAGTTTATTGACCTTAATACCATCAAAGATTTAGCTATTAAAAGTGATAATTTAGATTCTTTCTTACTTTTAACCAATACCAACCTAGAAGGAATCAATAATCATCTTCAAGAAATAGGACGTGCTGACTTGACCATCCTAATCATTGTATGAGGCTGGTTAGAGTCTCTTTATCATACTTGTGAAGTAACCAAAAAACAACCGAATGAGTTGCTCAGAAACAGAATAGGTAAGCAAAAACTTATCTTAGACCAATTACTTTTATTACTTTCTTCTTATGAAGAATCTCCTGACATCAAAACTCTCATAGGTGAACTTAATGAACTTCAAGAAGTTTATGATAATATTAAAATCACCTATAATTATGATGAATCTACGACAGAAGAAGAAAATGGAATCATTGTGATGAAAGACAATACTTCAAGTAGTATTAATTTTGCAGAAAATGATTTGGATAATATACTCCTCATCACTACTAAAATCAGAAAAAATATTATCGGAGAATGAATCTTGCTTAGTA
>JBBRUH010000245.1:0-8734 GCA_038248005.1 Cytophagales bacterium
TGAACATGACATTATTCTAGCTATCCGTTCTGGAAGAGCTATTCGCTTTCACGAAAGCCAAGTAAGAGCAATGGGTCGCACAGCCACAGGAGTAAGAGGGATTACCCTAGACAATGAAGAAGATCTAGTCATTGGGATGGTTTGTATCAATAGAGATAAACCTAATCTATTAGTGGTTTCTGAAAATGGATATGGCAAACGCTCTGATATAGATGACTACCGAATCACTAAGCGTGGGGGCAAAGGTGTAATCACGATGAATATTACGGAAAAAACAGGGCGACTTGTGGCTATCAAAGAAGTAACAGATACGGATGATTTAATCTTAGTAAACCGCTCAGGTATGGTCATTCGCATGTCTGTTCAGAATATGCGTGTGATGGGTCGTGCTACTCAAGGTGTTCGCCTGATTCGCTTACAAGAAGAAGACAGAGTAGCCTCTGTAGCAAAAGTAGAGCGAGTAGAAGGCGAAGAGATAGAGGAGGAAACTATTGTAGTAGATGAAAGTCTTTTAGACCAAGATGAAACACCTACCAATGGTAAATCCGAAGATGATGACAATAATACACCTACTGAAGAGCGTTAATGATTTGATTGATTCCCAAAACGTAATATTTATTTCTGATTTTAGAACTCTTTATTGCTTTTTGGGAATATCTTTGGATATTTGTAACGAAAAAACTTTTTATAGTAAAAAAACAAGAATTTATGAAGACAATAAGACTATTTCTGATTCTTTCTTTCCTCCTTGCAGGAAGTTATATGACTGCATTTGCTCAGACAGGTGCAGCGAAATTAAACCTAGATGCTGGTACACTTGACAAAGCCAAAGAAAAAATAGATGAGGCTATCAAGGATGAAAAAGAAGCCACCAAAGCCAAGACTTGGTTAGTAAGAGGACAGATTTATGCAAGAATCGCTGCTGACCAAAGCGGATTATATTCAGAGCTTTCTGATGATCCCATCAATATTGCCCTAGAGTCTTTTGCCAAAGCCAAAGAAATGGACTATGACAAAGAAAAAGACAAAAAAGGAAGTACTTACAAAGATGCAGAAAAAGAACTTGCTAACATCCATTCTACAGTCATTAACTATGGTGTAGGTCGCTATCAAGCAGAGGATTTAGAAGGTGCCTTAAATGCTTTCTTAATTGCTCAGAATACCAATCCTAAGGATACCATTCCATTTATGTATGCTTCTGACTTAGCATACGGACAAGAGCGTTTTGAAGATTTTGAAAAGTCTATAACCAAAGCCCTCGAGATGGACTTTAAAGGTAAAACACGCTACTATATGCTTTATTCTTATTATCTTGTAAAAGAAAAAGAAGAGAAAGAAAAAGCATTAGAGGTAGCTGAAAAAGGACTTAAACTAGATCCTAACCTTGATCCAGAATCTTACAAACAAATGCAGTCAATCGCCCTACAGCTTTATCTTGATTTGAATAAAATAGATGAAGCCCTCGAAGGGATGCAAAGTAGCTTAGCTGCTGCTTCTACTGATGAAGATAAATCACTTATCAGCTTTAACGTAGGTGTTTTGTATGAGAAAAAAGGAGACAAAGAAAAAGCATTGGCTGCTTACACTAAAAGTAATGAGTTAAAACCAAACTTTGATGCATTATTTAATTCAGGAGCTATGTTCTTTAATGAGGCCGTAGAAATCAAGAAAGAAACGGATCAAATGTCTCTTGATGAATATAATAAAAAAGGAAAAGCAGTAGAAGAGAAGGCAAAAGTAGAATTTGAAAAAGCTCTTCCTTATTTCGAAAAACTTTATAAAATGCCAGAAGGTAAAAAGATAAGAGTATTAGGTCCTCTTGCTCAGATTTATAGAATTATGGGAGATACTGCCAAAGCAGAAAAACTTACTGATGAACTAGAAACACTAGAAGACTAAATACTGATTATAATTCTGGTTCAAAACCAATTAAAAGCCAAGTCTTTAAAGACTTGGCTTTTTTTTTGTAAAATACATTATGGTAAAACAAAATTATACCGCATAAAATGTAAAAAATCATAAAAAAACTATAATCTCATCTATACTATCTAAATCAAGCTCTTTTTTACGTTTGTTTAGGAAAATGAACATCATGAAAAATTCCCATATATATATTATCTTTGTCTTTTTTGGAATATTACTCTCTCCCAATCATCAGATGCAAGCACAGACTTTACAAGATGCGTACATTGCTATCGGTGAACAACGATATGAAGCTGCTCGCCAAGTACTAGATAAGCTTACTACTGATTCTACCTCTACCACTACAGACAAAGCCGAGCTTTGGTTTCTAAGAGCCAAAACCTATGCCTACATAGCAGGAGATATTAGGGGAACATTTACAGGGCAAGATACTGTGGCACTCTTTAAATCATACAAAGCATATCAAGAAGTACTTAATTTATCCTCCCAAGAACGGCTGTATGCTGATAGTGCCAAAATAGGCTTAGATAGCCTACATAATGTAGCACTTAATATCGCTGGTAACTATTACAAACAAGCCTATAAAATGACAAGGGAAATAGGGGCATCAAGCGATTTGCAAACCAATGGACTATACAAAGTTGCTTTTCAAGCAGCTGAACTTGCCAAAAAACTTGACTTTAAGGATACATTATCACATAGTATTGCTACTTATTCAGCTTTTCTAAGACAAGATTATCCCAATTATATCCGAGCAATGAAAGAAATGACAGAAGTGCTAGAGGATGATAAAATAAAATATGAGCGATATGAAAATCTAATCGCTACTTGCCGAGATGTCATCAATGATTCTGAAGAAACGTTAAGAGCCTTAGACCTTGCACTTATTGACTTTCCTGATGATGAAAAGTTTTTGAAAGCTCGTATTGCACTCAATGAAGAAATGGGACAAAATAATGAAAAACTTCTCAATGATGCCAAATCAAGAGTAAAAACGAATCCAGGAGACCCCATTAACTATTTTAACCTTGCCGTAGTCTATCAACGGCTTAATAGGTCTTATGAAGCACTTGATAATTATATTCGTTGTATTAACTTAGATCCTTCTAACTTTACGGCTATCTTTAATGTAGCAGGTATTTATTATAATCAAGGAGTAGAGAAGCTAAAAGAGATAGATGAACTCACTTTTACTAAATATCAGAAAGAGGGTGAAAAACTTGAAAAACAAGCAGATACTTTTTTTAAAGATAGTCTTAGTTATTTTGAGACACTTCAAAAACTTGACCCTGATAATTTAGTTATTCTCAAAAGCCTCAAACAGATATATACTCGCCTAAAAATGACCGTAAAATCCAAACAAATCAAGGATACCTTAAACGAAATGGGTGTAAATAATTGATTATTAAGCGATGAGTTATAAATAATGAGTGATGAGCTGTCCGTGCCTAAATCAGCTTTTTATAATAAGATTAAAGTATAAATTGATTTTGACCACCTACCTAACAGATTTAGGCTGATACGAATCATCTATTTTTTAGTCTGATATAGTGGTTTGTATCTCCAAGACTGTTTTTTGTATCATTTAACTTTTTATACATACTTTAGAAGAAGTTAATATCCATCATCGTCTCCCAAACAACTAGCTACTTCCTCATACATTTTCAGATAAAAATTCCTTTTTACATCTGCTTTCATTAATTTTGAAATTAAATTACTTGGGCAAAGCTAAAAATTGCTCATTTAGACAAACTAAAAATAAAAATTGATATGAAAATCGCCTATAATTGGCTACAAGAATATATCCTTTTGCCTCAAGATGTACACGAACTTGCTAAAAAACTGACTGCACTTGGCTTAGAAGTAGAAGGAGTAGGAAAATACGAACAAATCAAAGGCAGTATGGAAGGCTTAGTAATAGGGGAGGTGCTTACCTGTGAAAAACATCCCAATGCCGATAAACTAAGCAAAACTACTGTGGACATAGGCAATGGTACAGTTAGCCCCATCGTCTGTGGTGCTCCTAATGTAGCCGCTGGTCAGAAAGTAGTAATTGCCACAGTAAATACCACACTTTATCCGAGTGAAGGAGAGTCTTTTGTAATCAAAAAAGCCAAGATAAGAGGAGAAGCCTCTGAAGGGATGATTTGTGCGGAAGATGAAATCGGATTGGGGCAATCTCATGCAGGTATTATGGTACTTGATACAGAACTTCCCAACGGAACACCAGCTGCAGAATATTTCAAACCCATTCAAGATTGGAGCATAGAGATAGGGCTAACCCCTAACCGTGTAGATGCTGCCTCTCACTGGGGCGTAGCAAGGGATTTGAAAGCCTTACTCAATGTGCCTGTTTGTCGTCCTTCGGTAGATGATTTTAAAGTAAATAACCAGAATCTTCCCATAGAAGTAGTGGTAGAAAATACAGAAGCCTGCCCAAGATATGCAGGAGTAAGCATTCAAGGCGTTAAAGTGCAAGAATCTCCTATTTGGTTACAAAACCGCTTATTGGCAATCGGTATTCGTCCTATAAATAACATAGTGGATACCACCAATTATGTCTTACAGGAGTTTGGACAGCCTTTACACGCCTTTGATGCAGACCAAATCACAGGCAACAAAGTCATCGTGAAGACCTTGTCAGCAGGTACAGAATTTACGACACTAGATGAAGTAACTCGCAAGCTAGGTGCAGATGATTTGATGATTTGTGATGGAGAAGAAAATGGAATGTGTATCGGAGGTGTATTTGGAGGTTTTAAATCTGGTGTAACCGAAGAAACTCAAAATATCTTCTTGGAAAGTGCTTATTTTAATCCTGCATATATTCGCCGTACTTCACAGTTTCACGGTCTGAAGACAGATGCCTCTTTCCGTTTTGAGCGAGGCATAGACCCGAATAATACAGTCTATGTACTCAAAAGAGCAGCTTTGATGATTCAAGAGTTAGCAGGAGGGGAGATAGCTTCTGAGATTATAGATTTATATCCTCAGCCGATTGCTAACTTTGAGTTTGGTATAAAATACCGCAATATAGACCGATTGATAGGTAAAAAACTAGGAAAAGAATTTATACATCAGACCTTAGAGCATCTTGAAATCATCATTTCAGAAGTAACTGAGGAAGGATTTAAAGTGTCTGTGCCTCCCTACAGGGTAGATGTGCAGCGAGAAGCAGACATTATAGAAGAACTTGCTCGTATCTATGGCTATGATAACTTGGAAGTGAGTGAGCATCTAGGAGCAAGCTATTTAGCAGAATTTCCTGCCAAAGATACACGCAAGATTCAATACCAAATCACTCAACTTTTGGTGAGCAATGGCTTCAATGAGATGTATAATAACTCTCTTACCAAGCCTGAGTACAGTAAATTGATGCCTGAGTTAAAAGCCAATACTCAAGTAGAAGTGCTTAATAAACTTAGTGAAGATTTGGGCGTAATGCGTCAGACCTTGCTTTTTTCGGGTTTGGAGGTATTGGCTTATAACCTCAATCGCCGACAAAATGACCTCAAGTTCTTTGAATTTGGTAAGACCTATCACCGAACTTCGGATGAAAAAGGCTTAGGGAAATTTGAAGAAAATACTCGATTGAGTGTATTCTTGACAGGGAATAAGCAAAGCGATAGCTGGCAAGAAGCTAAAAAAAGTCTTACTTTTAATGAATTGGCTACATCAGTGCAGCAGATTTTACAAAAAATGAACTGCCTCAAGATAGACATTCAAGTACTAGAGAAAGGTAGTTTTGGGTTTGGGGTTTCTTATACTGCTAATAATAAAATAGTAGCTCAACTAGGACAAGTAACTCCGAAACTTGCCGCAAAATTTGAAATCAAGCAAGCTGTTTTTTATGCGGATATAGATTGGGAATATCTCTTAAAACAATACAAAAGTGAGATTGTTTTTGAAGAAATTTCTAAATTTCCAGAAGTACGCAGAGATTTATCATTGGTACTTGATAAAAATGTGAACTTTCAGGAGATAGAACGCCTAGCATTGCAGAAGGAAAGAAATATTCTTAAAAGTTTACATGTATTTGATGTCTATGAAGGTGAAAATATCGGACAAGATAAAAAAGCGTATGCACTCAGTTTTATCTTAGAAGATAAAAAACAAACACTGACCGATAAAGTCATTGACAAGACAATGCAAAAACTAATGCAAGCTTTTGAGCAAGAGTTAGGAGCGGTTATCAGGAAATAGTAAGAATTGAATAGAAATTAAGAGTTTTATTTTGATTTCTATTCTGTAGTTCAGGTTCTGTAGTTCGTGTTCCGTAGTTTGTGTCTTTGCGAACCACTAGTTTTTTGTGATTTGTGTCTTCACGAACCACGGTACAGAATTTAAAGTAATTTATAAGAAACAATTTTTTTTAGTAAAACTTAATCTCAAAGCATGAATTCGGAGGAACTGCTCGTGCAACTTGCACAGCTAGAAAAAAAAGTATATCAAATGGTGGTAAAAATAAATTCCGTCCAAAAACAACTCGAAACTGCTCTTGAGGAAAATATTGACTTAAAAGAAATTGTTAAAAATCAAAAAGAAACGATAGATAATTTTCAAAATCAAGAAAATTTTAATAAACTTGTTACTTCAATAGTCCAGGGCAACGAAGATAAAGTTGGATTGAAGAAGAAATTAGATCAATATATCGCCAATATAGATAAATGTATCACTATTTTAGAACAAAAAAGTAACGAAACGAAGGATTAACGCACAATAATATTTAGAAATATCTCATAAATTATATATAGTTCTTATGCAACAAAAAAAACTTTCTATTAAAATAAAAATTGCCGAACGTGAATACTCTCTTATCACAGATGCAACCATGGAAAGCAAGCTAAGAACGGCTGGAAAGCTAATAAATGAAAAACTGCGACAATATAACCGTGAGTTAGGAGTACAAGACAGGCAAGACCTTCTGTCTATGATTGCATTAGATGCGATGGTAGAAGTACTCGATTTAAAAGAAGAAGCACATATATCTTTTCTTAAAATTCAAGATAAAATCAAGCAAATTGATGAATTTGCCTCGGCTGGTGTAGCTTGAACATAAAGAAAAATAGCGATAATATTTAATCTCTCCTCTCATCCATGCTCGTTTTAGACAAAAAACGATTTTATCTCCATTTTTATTGGGCTTAGAGTATAGTGGGTTTTTGCCCAGACTTTATCAATAGTAAAACGTATAAAACACTGATTTCTTTAAAAATCTAAAAAACAATGGAAATACTCATATACATAGCCGTAGCACTCATAGGAGGTGGGATAGGCTTTTTTATAAATAAGTCAATGATGCAAGGTCTGCTTAACAAGCAGGAAACCGAAAGTCAAGAAAAAGCATCTTTAATGCTTCAAGAAGCCAATCTAAAAGCTGAGAAAGTTATTCAAGAAGCAGAAAATACCAAGAAGAGCCGCTTGCTAGAAGCTAAGGAAAAATACCTCAAAATGAAAAATGAATTTGAGGAAGAGTCTAATCGCAAGAAGAATATTTTGGTTGCGAATGAAAATAAACTCAAGCAACGTGAGCAAAACCTAAGCAAACTCATGGAGCAGAATAAACGCAAAGATACCGAACTTACTACTATCAAGGATAGCCTCTTGGAGCAAAGTGAAATCATTGCTAAAAAAAGAGATGAGGTCGAAAAAATGCGCCTTTCACAGGTAACACAGCTAGAAAAAATAGCCAATCTTACTGCCGAAGAAGCTCGTAATCAACTCGTAGATGCACTCAAAGAAGAAGCCCAAACCAAAGCATCTTCTTACATCAAAGATATTATAGAAGAAGCTAAACTCACAGCTACTAAAGCAGCCAAAAAAGTAGTCATTGAATCTATACAGCGTACTGCTACTGAGCATGCGATAGAAAACTGTGTATCTATCTTTCACATAGAAAGTGATGATATCAAAGGGAAAATTATAGGGCGTGAAGGACGTAATATTCGTGCCTTAGAAGCCGCCACAGGTGTGGAGATTATTGTAGATGATACTCCAGAGGCTATTATTATCTCAGGCTTTGACCCAGTAAGGCGTGAAGTAGCTAGACTTTCACTACATCGCTTGGTGGCTGATGGTCGTATTCACCCTGCTAGAATCGAGGAAGTAGTAGCCAAAACTTCTAAAACTATAGAGGACGAAATCAATGAGCTAGGAGAACGTACAGTCATTGATTTAGGGATACACGGACTGCATCCTGAGTTAATCAAAATGGTGGGTAGAATGCGTTTCCGTTCTTCTTATGGTCAAAATTTATTGCAACACTCCAGAGAAGTAGCCAAACTATGTGCTACCATGGCTGCCGAGCTAGGCTTGAATGCTAAAATGGCAAAAAGAGCGGGACTATTGCATGATATTGGGAAGGTTTACCCCACAGAAAGCGAACTTCCACATGCTATCTTAGGGATGGAACTCGCCAAAAAATACAAGGAACATCCAGATATTTGCAATGCCATCGGTGCTCACCATGATGAGATAGAGATGACTTGTATTATTTCTCCACTTGTTCAAGCCTGTGATGCTATTTCAGGCTCTAGACCTGGTGCTCGTCGTGAGGTAATGGAATCTTATATCAAACGTCTGAAAGAATTGGAAGAATTGGCTCTTTCTTTTGATGGAGTTAATAAATGTTATGCCATCCAAGCAGGACGTGAATTGAGAGTAATCGTAGATTCTGATGTAGTAACAGATGAAGATGCAAGCCAAATTTCTTTTGATATTTCACAAAAGATAGAAAGAGAAATGCAATACCCTGGACAAATCAAAGTAACTGTCATTCGTGAAAAAAGAGCTGTCAGTTATGCTAAGTAAA
>JBBRUH010000246.1:0-8729 GCA_038248005.1 Cytophagales bacterium
ATGTGTTCTACTTTAAGCATTGTTTTATTTTTTGTTGATATAAGTAATTCAATAGATTTATGATGCCCAATGGCTATTTCAAATATAGCAAACAATGTGAATAAATAGATGTGTAATTGAGAGATTAGGTTAGTAGAAGGCTTTATCACTAGATTAGATTAAAAACCACAGCAAAAGTCAAAACATAATCTTGTTTTGATTGGTTAAATAAACGTGAAAAAAATAGAAAATATAGATTCAGACGAAGATATTCGCTTTTTGCGTAGGCGTGAACCCTTCAAATTTATGCTATGGCTAGGCATATTTGGGATGAGCTTAATGTTTTTTATCCTTACTTTTATCTACAGTACTCGTCGTGATGATGCAGATTGGGTTAATTTTCCTTTGCCTACTGTATTTTCATTAAGTACCGTTTTGATAGTATTGAGTAGCATTACCCTTCACTTTGCTAATAATGCTATTGAACAAGAGCGATTTATGCGATATAGGTTTCTTTTAGGAAGCACTTTTGGTCTAGGAGCAGGTTTTATTTTGCTTCAGTTTGCAGGTTGGCTAGGCTTGCAGCAAGCGGGTGTATTTTTAAAAGGAAATCCTTCAGGCTCTTTTTTGTACCTAATTTCTGGCTTACATATCACACACCTTGTAGGTGGAATGCTGTTTTTGGGCTATGCCTTGATAGAAGCACTTCGATATAGGCAATATGTAGATTCATTTATTTATAGTGTAAATCCTCCCAATCAGCTTCGCCTCAAACTCATCACTCGATACTGGCATTTTGTAGATGTATTATGGATTTATCTTTTTTGTTTTTTCTTATTTCAGCATTCATAATTTAGTGAATTATCCACAATAATTTACCTCCTAATTAAATCAAAAGTTTTACAGAACCGAAAAACTAAGCAAGTGAAAGAGATGTTTGATTTGACAAATTCTCTATTTATTAAGTACCTTACATTCTTCTCTCAACAATTCTTTCTTTTATACTTAAAGTTTGCAAAAGTAAGAAAACCAAAAAATAAGTCATTTTAAATAAGGTCTTTTTTGTATCTTGCAAGTGAGAAGTTAAAAGAATACGTTAAAAAATAATATATTTTACGATTACTTTTATTTAAATTATCGTATATAAAGAAAAAGACAAACTCACAAAATTTCACCAAAATCATGAAAAAGCAAATTCGCAAGCAACCACTTGTGTTATTGGTTATTCTATGTTTAAGTTATCCTTTCTTATCCAAAGGACAACCTACATCAGATAAATTCTTAAAGAGTTCCATTTCCTCTATTTCTTCCAATGATTTTTATACATCCTTAGAAGAAGCACTCAAAGAACCCAATGAGGTATTTTATCTGGATTTAAGTAATCAAAATTTAGAAAGTTTATCTCCCAAGATTGGTAATCTTATTAATCTTATCATCTTAAAACTTAATAAGAATCAGCTAATACAACTCCCCCAAGAGCTTCATAACTTAGAAAATTTAGAAAATATAGAGCTTGATTACAATCCTTATTTAGATTTTGCCCAAGCTTTCTCTGTCCTCAAATCACTTCCTAAGCTCAAAAAACTTAGCCTCACCAACAATCAAATAAGCGAACTCCCCGCAGAAATAGCTCTTATAAGTAGATTATCTTCTTTAAATCTTTACATGAATAATTTGCAAGGTCTGCCAGAGGAACTTACCAAACTTCAAAATTTAGAAGAACTGTATTTGCAATCTAATCAGCTAGAGCATCTCCCCAATTCTATAGGACAACTCAAAAATCTAGAATTGATTGATTTATTTTTTAATAGAATACGTGAACTCCCAGAAAGTTTTGCTAATCTTGAAACCCTTCGAATGCTTAATCTAGGACACAATGCTGTTACTAATCTCCCTCTCAACTTTTCTCAGCTTAATCAACTACAATATCTCTACTTAGGGATGAATCCTATTATAGATTATAAAGAGACTTTTGAGATATTATCCAAACTACCACAGCTAAAAATATTGAACCTTGCCAATAATGATATGCACAAGATATCGAGTAGTATCGGACTATTAGATAATCTCCAAGAACTCTATCTTGATCGTAATAGCTTAAAAGAAATCCCTGTTGAAATATGTAAATTAGAAAAATTACGTGTTCTTTCCTTAGCAAACAATCTTATCAAAAATCTCCCAGACGATTTTGGTAGATTGATAAGACTTCAAAAGCTAGATTTAGGCCATAATCCTTATTTACATGTGGAAAAAATAATACTGCCTTTAAGTGAACTGATGCACCTTGTAGATTTAGACCTTTCTGCTACTCGATTACAAGTGATTGATGATAATTTTCCAAAGTTACGTTTTTTAAAATACTTGAATCTGAGTCAAAATGGCTTGAAAGGAATCAATTCTAAAATCGCTCAGATGACCGAACTCCGAAAGATTAATTTAAGCCAAAATATGATTAACTTATTACCTCCTGAGTTATCAAACTGCACTTTTTTGGAAGAAATTAATTTACAAAATAATCCTTTAAGTGAAGCAGCAAAAACACAGTTAAGCTCCTGGCTACAAAAAGTATCTATTTCATACTAGATTATTTTAGTGATGATTTAGCAAAACTCTCAAAACAAAGTACTCATTTAGTTTGATTAAAGCATTCATTATCAATTTTTTATAAACTAATAATCAATCTCTAATCTTTTCTTTTAGTTATTGATTTGCAGAATCTTAAACTCAGTGCGTCTATTCAATGTTCGCCCATGAGGAGTATCGTTGGAAGCGATGGGTTCGAGCTCGCCATAGCCCATAAAACTCAATCTATTCTTATCTATCCCTTGCAAAATCAAATAATCATAGACTGATTTTGCACGGTTTTCTGATAGGATAGCATTCCTTTCCTCTGTACCTATATTATCTGTATGTCCTTCTATCTGTCCTCTTATATCAGGGTTGGTATTCAAAAAAGCCAATAAATTTTGGAGAGCGGGAATAGACTGTTTGGTCAGTGTGGCACTGTTATAATTAAACAAAGCTTTAAAATCTATTGATTTTTTGACATTGATTCTTTTGAGATAGATATTCAATATTTTTTCTTGATTCACTACTCCTACTGGTATCTCAAAATACTCAGAATGATATAAATAGCCTTCTTTTTGGACGTGTAAGAGATATTTTCGTCCAGTTTTCATTTGTGTATAATAAACCCCTGAAGGTGCTACGGCATCTATCTCATTGACTACTTGGTTTTCTTCTACATCTATCAGTGACATTCTGGCACTGATAAGTTGATCACTTTCTTCATCTTTGACGATTCCCCTTAAAATCACAATAGCCCTCTTCGGGTCATTGGTGGTCAGTGGGTCAAATCCTACAGAGATGGTCTTAAGCGAAAGTTGAAAATCAATCACTTCTACATCACGATAATCAGGCATATCTACTATGTAAATATCTTTATCTCCATAGCCTTCTTTTTGGTCAGAGGCATAATATCCTCGCTTATAATCAGCAGAAAGCACAAAGTGAATATCATCTTCGGCAGTATTGATAGGATAACCTAGATTGACAGGTTGAGTCCAGTTTCCATCTATAAATTCTGTATAAAAAATATCATAGCCACCCATTGTCTGATGACCTCTGGAGCTAAAATAAAGTGTCTTGGCATCATAATGAATAAATGGAGCATCTTCATCTTCGGCTGTATTGATTTCAGAGCCAAGATTAATGGGGTCTCCCCAAGATCCATTTTCTTTTTTATCTACTCTATAAATATCTAGCCCTCCTTGTGCATTCTCGTCAGGGCGATCACTTGAAAAATAAAGTGTATTACCATCACTCGTGATAGATACAGATGCTTCACGGTATTTAGAATTAATCTTCCCTCCTAGTTTTTGAGGAATAGACCAGTTATTACGTTCTTTGAGTTCTGAGACATAAATATCTCCTCCATTGCTATCTTGGTAAATAAAAAGCTGTTTTCCATCAGGAGAAAGTGCTACAGAAGCTTCATGGTATTTAGAATTGATATTAGAGCCTATGTTTTTAGGTTTAGCCCATTCATCTCTCTTTTTATCTGCTATGTAAAGGTCTTCATAGTATAGATTATCCTCTGGTGAGCGTCCGCCTCCTGTAGTACCTTTGCGTCTAGATGTAAAAATAAGTATTGATTCATCTCCTGAGATAACAGGTGCATACTCACTGTATTCTGAGTTGATATTCTCTCCAATATTTCGGACACGGGCATTGGTAGGGTCAGTCAAAAATCGAACACCTAACTTTGCTTCTTGAATGCGTTGTCTAATAAGTTGTAAGAAGTCCTTACTTTTAATTTCCTCATTATAAACTGTGATATTACCATTTACATTGGTCATTTTCTCATACGCATACTCATAATAATGAGTAGATTCATCGGGCTGGTTGTTGTATTTAAAAGCTTCTGCAAGATAAAACTCTAACAAAGGGCTATGAGTAGGATTAAGACTTTGTGCTTTTTGCAAAAAAGGCAAGGCTTTTTTCTTATCTGTCATTTTGAGATGACAAAGCCCAATCTGAAAATTAGCTCTGATATCTTCTGAGTTTTGGTTATAAACAGACTCATACCACTCTAATGCAGTACTGTATTCATATACTTTAAAATAAGCATCTGCTTCTCGCATGTTTTTACGCACATCAATCTGTGCTTGGGTATTGCTCCATAGGCTTACAAAAAGCATCAATAAAAAAAGGGTTCTATTTAATAATTTTTGATGTATCATGAATTTTCACAAACTTTGGTGTAGGATTGGTCATAAAAATTGGCAATTTACAAATTGAAAACGGACAATTTATCGTTTTTTATATTTTGGAATAAAATCTCATTATGAAATCGCTCACTCCCGAATTTATCAAGCAACAAGGCTGGCTTATTTTTGAATCAATTAGTGGTAGCCGTGCTTATGATTTGGCAAATATACACTCAGATACCGATTTAAAAGGTGTCTTTGTGTTGCCTTCTCATTTATATTATGGTCTTCAAGAGATTGAGCAAGTCAATAATGATAGCAATGATATTGTTTATTATGAATTGAAGAAGTTTTCTAGTCTATTGGCAAAAAGCAATCCAAATATTTTAGAACTACTATACACGGACTCAGAGTCCATTATTTATGAGAATCCTCAGTTTACTAAGTTCAAAGAACATAGCTTTTTATCAAAGGAATGTTGCCAAACTTTTGCAGGCTACGCCTTTTCACAAATCCGAAAAGCACAAGGGCTGAATAAAAAAGTACTTAACCCCATGTCTGAATCCAAAAAAGAAGTCTTAGACTTTTGTTTTGTTACACTTCAAGGCAAAAGCCTCGCTCTTCGGGAATGGCTTACTAAAAATGATTTATCACAAAATCAATGTGGATTAGTCAATATTGCTCATTTCAAAAACGTATATGCTCTTTATTATGACTATAAATCCAATCTTAACTATAAAGGTATCATCCAAAAGTCTAATGCCAATGAAGTCTCTCTTAGTTCTATTCCTAAGGAAGAACAGCCATTGACTTATCTTTACTTTAACCAAGAAGGATATTCTTCTTATTGCAAAGAATATCGTGAATACTGGGATTGGGTAGAAAAAAGAAATGATACAAGGTACCAAGGGACTATCAAACACGGCAAGGGCTATGATGCAAAAAATATTATGCACACTTTTAGACTTTTAGACATTGCTCAGCAAATAGCCACAGAGCAAAACATCTCATTAAAAAGCAAAAAAAGAGACTTTCTCCTAGATGTCAAAGCAGGAAAATATGACTATGAAACCCTTATGGAGCAAGCAAACCTACAAATAAAGCTCATCGAGAAGGCTTTTAGAGAAAGTACTCTTCCAGAAAACCCAGATGTGGGACTTATCGAGAGCATCACCGTTAATATCAGAGAGCAAATTTATCAAAGGTTAATTTGAGTTATTAGGTTATCAAGTGATTGGGTCAATGTGTTCTTATCCTATATTTTTTATCCCATTAAATAAAACAAGCAAACAGCAGAAACGGCTTCATGTAGTTATTCTGAATAATTTTTGTATTTTTGCTGCTCAATGGTACGCTCAATTTAATTTACTTCCCTAAAACCAAAAGGGAGATTTTATTCATTTATAAGCACTTTGCTGATATGATGCACGAAAAAGACGACGCAACTACAAATCAGGAAACCCCTGATATGGCTAACAACGAAAATGTAAACTCTTCTGAAAATCACACCGAAGAGGTAAGCCCACAAGAGACTTCTCAAGAGGAAATTCAAGAAGAAGAAACTTTGATAACTTCTGAAGAAGTAGAGTCAGAGGTAGTAAATACAGAAGTAAAAGCTACTGAAATTTCTGATGAAGAAATTACTTTGGAAGAAATCAGCACTACTGAAATACCCACTGAAGAGACTATATCGGAAGAGATAGCAGAGACAGAGAGTCCTCCTATCATCCAAGAAACTTCAAGTACAGAGATAGAAGAATCAGTAACAAATGAAACCTTAGAAGAACTTAGTCAAGAAGATTCAGAAGAGGAAGAAACTGCTGAAACTGATTACTCCCAATTTTCCAAACCTGAGTTTTTAGACCTTCTCAAAAGGCTAGAAAAGGAAGAAGATTTACGCAAATTTGCACCTATTTTGCGTGAAGTTCGACCTATGTTTGATGAAATCCTCCAAGAGGAAAAAGAAGCAGCACTAAAAAAATACCTAGAAGAAGGTGGTGAAGAAGATGGCTTTGAATACAAAGAAGATGAAGATACTCAAGAGTTTTATAGACTCTATAATGAAATGCAGAAACGCCGCCACGAGTATAAATCTAAACAGGAACAAAACCGTGAGCAAAACTTTCAACGTAAAAATGAAATATTAGACCTCATCAGAAAGTTACTCGAGAACCCTGAAAGTAGCCTAGATGAACTCAAAAAACTTCAAAAAGAGTGGAAAGAAGTAGGCCCTGTCCAACCTCAACTCAATAGAAACCTTTGGGCAAGTTATAATGCTTTGTTAGATTTGTTTTATGACCAGAGAAGCATTCATTTTGAATTGGTAGAACTCGATCGTAAAAAAAACCTTGCTCTCAAGCTAGTACTCTGCGAAAAAGCTGAAAAACTTGTAGAGTATGAAATCATCAACCAAGCTATCAAAGAACTCAATGAACTACACGAAGAATTTAAGCATGTAGGCCCAGTACCCAAAGAAGAAAGAGAAGCCCTATGGCTTAGATTCAAGGCTGCCTCTGACAGAGTCTATGACCGCAAAAGAGATTATCACCGTAATCTAGAGGAAGAAAAACAAAAAAATCTTTTAGAAAAAATAAAACTTTGTGAAGCCATTACTCCTTTCGTAGAGTTTCAATCTGATAAAGTAAGTGAGTGGAATGCAAAAACAAAGGAAATACTTGCTCTTCAAAAACAATGGGAAGCCATTCGATTTATCCCACGTGAGCAAGTCAAAGAGGTAAGTAAAACCTTCTGGAATCCTTTTAAGACTTTCTTTAACAACAAAAATACCTTTATCCGTACACTTGATGAAGAAAGAGAAGAAAACTTTCGCCAAAAAACGGTACTTTGTGAAGAAGCAGACCAACTCGTCAATGGCGACCATGACCCCAAAGCAGTAGCTGACCAACTCAAAGCACTTCAGCAAAAATGGAAAGACATAGGTCCCGTACCAGCTAAGCAACGCCAAAGTATCTATGACCGATTTAAAGCTACTTGTGATTCGTTTTTTGAGCGTCGACGAAAAGCATATTCCGAACAAGAAAAAGAATATGATGATAATCTCCTTAAAAAAGTAACTCTTTGTGAAAAAATAGAGCAATTACAGCCTAATGAAGAGACTTCTAATGATTTGGTAAATCAACTCATCAAAGAGTGGAGAGCCATTGGTTTTGTGCCTCGCAAAGACAAAAACAAAATTCAAGCAAGATTTGATCAAGCTATTGATACACTTATCAATAGATTACCAAAAGCCAATGAAGTGGCACGTGAAAAAACGCGTATCTCTGCACAGATGAAACTTGCTAAAGATAGCCCTAATGCACAACGCAATATGAATCAATTAGAGGGTAGCCTCCGCCGTAAAATATCTATGCTCGAAAATGAAATAGATATATTACTTAACAATATAGGTTTCTTAGCCAACTCTAAAAAAGCAGATAAATTAAAAGATTCACTCAATCTCCAAATAGATACGGCCACTAAAGAACTCGATACTTTGCGTAATCAGTTGAAGGCGTTAAAACAGATGGATTAATTTTTTAAAAAAAATTAATCCAAAATTTGGTAGTAATATAAAGCTTTACTAGATTTGCACTCACAATCAGCCTCCTTAGCTCAGCTGGTAGAGCAACTGACTTGTAATCAGTAGGTCATTGGTTCGATCCCGATAGGAGGCTCTTGTATGTCAAGCACTTAGCATTTAAAATGTTAAGTGCTTTTTTTATGTGCCTAACAATGTAGCTAATGTTTACATAATAAGTTTTAAGAGAAACAAGCATTCAGTTAAGAGAAGGTTAATGTTATCTAAATAGGAAAGAAACCTTCCTATTTTTAAGATTTATTTTCAAGGGAGTATCTTTTATGTCCTTCCCGTTTCAATGCTTATTTTTATGGGAGTTGATTTTTAAGGGTATTGATAACTATATAGACTGAATCTATATAAGGTGTTTCAATCCTTATTTTAATGGAAGTTGATTTTTAAGTGGCAACAGGCAAAAGAAAGAGCAATCTTAGATCCACGTTTCAATCCTTATTTTAATGGAA
>JBBRUH010000247.1:0-8644 GCA_038248005.1 Cytophagales bacterium
GTTGGAATATGTGTTTAACAGCGACATTAAGCCAATCACAAGAGAAGCAAGAGTTGCATCTGCACAAGCAACCATTTTCGCCTTGCTCAACAACAAACAAAAAGAGTTTATAGAATTTGTGTTGAGCAAATATATTGAGACAGGCGTTGAAGAACTTGACCAAGAAAAATTACCAATCTTACTGACCAATAAATATCAATCCTTAGAAGATGCAAAAGAAATTTTGGGTGATGTTGCCAACATCAGCAGACTATTTATAGAATTTCAACAACATTTGTACAAACAGAAAGCAGCGTAATGACTAGACATAGCTGGCACACAGGCAACGCTTCGCAGTCATGCACATTTGCAAGACACACAAGCCGATACCCCCCTAGTACCATCATGAGCTTAACAGTTTTTGCACTAATTTATTCCGAAAGCATCTGCTTTCCGCCGTTGGCGAAGGTCTTTGAATTACTAAATTACCGAATGAAAACAAGATACTCCTCAGATTATTCAAACACTCTATAAACCCATGTCATGCATCTATTTTTATAAAAAATTTATTACTAAAAAATTAATTGAAAAGAATAAATACTAAAAATTATGACTTCTAAATATCTAATTAAAAATGCCACAATCATAAACGAGGGACAAAGTTCAGTCTCCGATATTCTCTTTTATGACAACCTTATTCAGAAAATTGGCGACATAAAAGCAGAACCTGACTTCACTATCATTGACGGAACAGGCAAATATTTATTCCCAGGAATAATTGATGGGCAAGTGCATTTTCGTGAACCTGGACTAACGCATAAAGGCGATCTATATTCAGAAAGTAAAGCAGCTATAGCAGGTGGCGTAACTTCTTTTATAGATATGCCCAACACCATTCCTAACGTATTAACGGTTCAAGCACTTGCCGACAAATACGAACTTGCCTCTCAAAAATCATTGGCAAATTACTCCTTCTTTTTGGGCGTAAATGGCGATAATATTGATGAAATCATTAACACAGACACTTCAAAACTGATTGGTGTGTCTGATGATGGATTGTATTTTACGAAAAAAGGAAATTTACTTGCAGACAACCCTGAAACAATGGAAAAACTATTTGCTAACTGTAAATCCATTATTGCTATCCATTCAGAGAAAGAACAAATAGTAGAGGAAAACGAAACGGCTTACAGAGAAAAATATGGCGAAAATGTACCAATTGAGTTTCATCCATTGATTAGAAGTGAAAAGGCTTGTTATGAAGCAACTAAGAGAGCCATTGATTTGGCAAATAAACACAATGCCAAATTGCATATTTTGCACTTGACTACAGAAGCAGAAACGCATCTGTTCCGAAACGATATTCCTCTAAGCGAAAAGAATATTACAACAGAAGTATCTGTTCATCATCTATGGTTTTCTGACAAAGACTATCAGCGTTTGGGGAATTTGATAAAATGGAATCCTGCCATAAAAACCGAAAAAGATAAAAAAGGACTTTTGAAAGCATTATTGGACGATAGAATTGATATAATCACAACCGACCACGCACCACATACTCTTGAGGAGAAACAAAAGCCATATTTTCAATCCATGTCTGGAGCACCTTTGGTGCAACATTCATTAAACTGTATGTTGGAGTTTTACAAACAAGGTCTCATTTCGTTAGAGAAAATTGCAGAAAAAATGTGTCATAACCCTGCTATACTGTACCATATTGAGAAAAGAGGATTTATCAAAGAAGGATATTATGCAGATTTAACTCTGGTTGATATGAACTCAAATTGGATAGTAGCAAAAGATAATATTTTATACAAATGTGCTTGGTCGCCATTGGAGGGAACAACTTTTACAACCAAAGTAATCAATACCTTCGTAAACGGTAATTTGGTTTACGACAATGGTCGTTTTGATGAGCGTATAAAAGGGCAAGCTCTAACCATTAAAACAGAATAAGAAACTAACTTGCGATGTTCAAAGACAGAAAATTAATTATTGCCACAAAACACGAAAAAGAAAAAGTAATTGCCCCGCTTTTAGAGAAAGCCTTGGGCGTATTGTGTTTTGTAAATGAAAACTTTGATACTGATGTATTAGGCACTTTCACAGGTGAAATCGAACGTAAACTTGACCCTATTGCCACAGCAAGACAAAAATGCTTAATGGCAATGGAGTTGACAAATTGCGATTTAGGTATAGCAAGCGAAGGCTCTTTTGGAGCACACCCATCAATGTTTTTTGTTAGTGCAGATGATGAGTTTTTAATTTTTATTGACAAGAAGAATAATTTAGAAATTATAGCAAGGGAATTAAGTATAGCAACAAATTTCGATGGCAAAGAGATTAAAAATGAAAAGGAACTTGTAGAATTCGCACATTCTGTAAACTTTCCATCTCACGGATTAATTCTTCGCAAAGCGAAAGATGAAAATGATGCTGTTATTAAAGGCATTACCGAAATAAACCACTTAAAAGAGGCATTCATTGAATTGTTTGATAAGTTTAAGTCCGTTTATGCAGAAACTGACATGAGGGCTTTGTATAATCCATCTCGTATGAAGGTAATTAAAACTGCAACTCAAAAATTAATAACCAAAATAAATTCTTTATGTCCACAATGTAGCAAACCAGGCTTTGGAGTTACAGACGCTAGAAGAGGATTAAAATGTAGTTTATGCGGTTCACCAACCAATTCAACAGTAAGCTATGTGTATGTTTGCCAGCATTGCCAATATACAAAAGAAGAAATGTATCCTCATCAAAAAACAACCGAAGACCCTATGTATTGCGACTATTGTAACCCTTGACACAAACAAAAGAGTTTTAGGCAACAAGAAGAAAATAATAGAACCACGACCGCTCATAGTTGTTTGGCAAAAGGCGATTCGATGTACCTCTTGAAGCATTTGAACTTTAGTGCTATAAAATCAGCCACATCACCAAGCCAAAAAATATCACATAGCAACATCACATAGCAACATCCCTCAGCACAGAATAATATGTGAATTATACAAGAATCTTTTATAATTATATAAAGATTTAGCTAACAAATAAATATAGCTTTGTGCATTATTGATACTTAAAAAATAAAGTATTGAATACAATAACCCCAAGAAATTTTGAATAGCAAAATGAAAAAGTAACTAATAAGATAAATACAAAACCTAACAACACATAGAAACAAAATCGAAACCTGAGATTTTAACACCATTAGATTTTGTAGCACTAAAGTTCATTAGAAGCACAAATGACACATTTTTTACCACAATCCAAAATTTTATGGTAAGTATTTCTTTTTTTAAGTATAAAGGTTTTAAAAGCCGTTGGTGGACTTTTAAGCAGATGGGACGAGTGCCTGCTTTACTAAAAAAAGTAAAAGGCTTGACGTTTGGTAAGCTTTTAGGAAGTGGAGGCAAAACAGGATTTAGTATTTTCCCTAATTTTGGCTTATACGCCCTTGTGTGTGTATGGGAAAGCGAATCTTTGTGTCAAGATTTTCTCCAAAATCATTCTATTGCTTTGGATTTTAAGGAAAAAAGTAAAGAATATCAGCATATATTTTTGAATCCCCTAAGCAGTCACGGCAAATGGGATGGGCAAGAACCCTTTGAAAATCCCCAAAAAAAGACAAATAACGCCATTGCCGTTATCACGAGAGCTAAAATAAAACTCAATAGACTCTGGCAATTTTGGAGGTTTGTACGTCCTGCAAGCCAAGATATGCAAAATAAAGAAGGGTTGTTTTTTTCGGTGGGTGTTGGTGAACTGCCACTCATACAACAAGCCACTTTTAGCATTTGGAATAATACCGAAAAAATGGTGGAATATGCTTACAAAAGCCCACAACACAAAAAAGTAATTCAAAAAACCCGAGAACTAAATTGGTACAGTGAAGAACTGTTTGCAAGGTTCGAAGTCATCGCCACTGAGGGAAATCTCAAAGCTTTTGAGCAACTAACGCCCCTTTTGGAAAGCCAAAATCAAGTAAAAATGAATTTAGAACCCAAAAATTTATTTTGGGGAAAGAAAAATGCTTATGATAAAAAGTAAAGGCTCTTGCCTAACTTTGGATTGATGACTAGATTTAGTTAATTTTTCAGGCTTATTTAGACTAAAAAGTAGTCTTTTTTTGCCGTGAGTTTAAAATCGGGTAAGAACCATTTTTTAATTGCTATTTAGTTTGTATTTTAACAAGACTTCACCGCACTGAAACGCTCTGGCATTTAGAAGAATGAAAAAAGTACGATTACCAACTCCCTGAAAAAAGTAATGAACGAAGCTGATTTTAAGGTTGAAAAAATATAGGGAGAAATAATAGAAGACAGAGGTAGTCAGATAATATACTCTGCATTAGGGCAGGAAGCTCCCTTAGCAGAAAAGAAAAAATGGGATGCTGATATTAACAAAGGGTATGGGATTAAAAAACTTCGAGATACACTTGATATTCCGATTCAAGAAATGATTTTTGTTGGAGATGCCTTGTTCTCTGGTAGCAATGATTATCCAGCAAAAGAAGCAGGTGTTACAAGTATTCAGGTCAGAGATTTAGAAGACACAAAAAAAGTAATTGAAACACTGATTGCTTGTTTGGAAAAATAGCAAGCAAGAGAACTCTGAGAATGTGTGAATGATATAACTCTTTTTAAAATTATGTAAGACTATTCTGTTTTTAATAGTTCACCTTTACAAGAGTCTTAAAATTCAGAATGATGATATGATTGAAGTAGAAAAAAAAGGTATTCTAATTGAAAAAACTGACTTAGGTTTTGAAAAAGAGGGTGTATTAAATCCTGCTACCATAAAAGTAGGCGATGATGTTCATCTTTTTTACCGTGCAGTAAGTAAAAATAATTTCTCTACCCTTGGTTATTGTAAATTAAAAGGCCCTTTGACCGTTGAAGAACGCTCTGATACGCCTATACTTTCCCCCCAAGCAGAATATGAATCACATGGAATAGAAGACCCTCGCATCACAAAGATTGATAACCTTTATTATCTTACTTATACGGCTTATGACGGGACAAATGCACTAGGTGCTTTAGCCACTTCAAGCGATTTGATAAAATGGGATAGACTTGGGTTAATATGTCCTCAGATTACATTTCTTGCATTCGATCAATTGGCTAATTCTAAGCAAGAGATTAATGAAAGATACCTCCGTTATAACCAACCCCAGTATAGCAATAGTCCTGAAAAGCAAGTTGATGATATATTACTTTGGGATAAAGATGTGATTTTCTTTCCACGAAGAATAAATGGAAAGCTACATTTCCTGCATCGCATCAAACCTGATATTCAAATCGTAGCAGTAAGCAATCTGGATGAACTAACCCCCGAATTTTGGCAAGATTATTTTTTGCATCTGAATGAACACATAGTCCTTACGCCTAAATGTGAACACGAAGCGAGTTACGTAGGAGGAGGATGCCCCCCAATAGAAACAGAGTATGGATGGTTATTGATTTATCACAGCGTACAAGATACCTCAGAAGGATATGTATATTCTGCTAGTGCTGCCTTGCTAGATTTAGAAAACCCACAAAAAGAAATTGCACGATTACCTTTTCCCTTATTTAAACCTGAGCACGATTGGGAACTAAAAGGGGTAGTCAATAATGTATGTTTCCCCACGGGTACAGCCTTGTTTGGTGATACACTATATATTTATTATGGCTCTGCGGATGAACGCATAGCTTGTGCCTCATTGAGTTTATCAGCCTTATTGAAAGAATTGCTACTTTATGTTGAAACCTCAGCTATCATCAATAAACCTTTAAAACACTCACTAAACACACTATAAGCAAGAGATTAGTTATTAAGTTGTTGATAATAAGCCTTTTATTCAAAATAAATGTCCATTTTATTTTTTAAACCATTACTAAGATGAAACTCATAAAAAACTTTTCAGAAATCCATTTAAAAGATATTTCATTGGTTGGCGGTAAAAATGCTTCCCTTGGTGAAATGTTTTCAGAATTATCTTCTAAAGGAATTAAAGTGCCAGATGGTTTTGCTGTTACGAGTGATGGCTATTGGAGTTTTCTGAATGAAAATAAACTTGTACCCAAACTCACTGAGGTTCTTTCAAAGCTAAATCTTGAAACATTTGATAACCTTTCCGAAATTGGCTCAAAGGCTAGGAAACTTTTGTTAGAGGCTTCTTTGCCCAAAGAGTTAAGTAATGAAATTACCGCAGCTTACAAGCAATTAGAAAAACGCTCGGGTAATGATTCCATTTCTCTTGCAGTCCGAAGCAGTGCAACCGCAGAAGATTTGCCCAATGCAAGTTTTGCAGGTCAGCAAGAATCTTATCTAAATGTGAAGGGAGAGGAAAACTTAATAGCTTCATGTCTGCGTTGCTATGCTTCACTTTTTACTGATAGAGCCATAAAATACAGAGTGGATAATGGTTTTGAACACATGCAAGTGGCTTTATCTATTGGAGTACAGATTATGGTTCGCTCCGACAAAGCCTCTGCTGGAGTGATGTTTACACTTGATCCAGATACAGGTTTTGACAAAGTAGCCTTGATTTCGGGTGCATGGGGGCTTGGTGAAAATGTAGTACAAGGAAGCGTAAATACAGATGAATTTCTAGTCTATAAATCATTTATCGGAAAAGTAAAGCGGCCTATTGTTTCAAGAAAACTAGGTAGCAAAGAAAAAACAATGGTCTATGCCGATAAGAAAATATCTGAGATTTCAAAGCCCGAAGATGCCATCATTAATCTTGATACCTCACCCGAAAATCAGCGAAAATATATTCTTAATGATGAAGAAATAATACAATTGGCAAAATGGGCAATGACTATTCAGGAGCATTATGAACGCCACATGGATATTGAGTGGGCGAAAGATGGCGAAAGCAATGAAATATTTATTGTGCAAGCAAGACCCGAAACCGTACACAGTCAGCATGAAAATAAGAATGTCTTCAAAGAATATCAAATCAAAAAAAGAGGTAAATTAATTTGCAAGGGAATAGGCTTAGGTAATAAAATCACCTCAGGAATTGCAAGGGTATTGGATTCACCAAAAGACATTGACAAGCTGAACAAAGGAGAAATTTTAGTAACAGGAAGAACTGACCCCGACTGGGATCCAATTCTTAAAAAAGCCGCTGGCATCGTTACCGACCAAGGAGGAAGAACTTCACACGCTGCCATTGTAGCCCGTGAAGTAGGTGCTGTAGCCATTGTAGGAACGGGCAATGCCACCCAATCAATCAAAGATGGTCAGTTAGTTACCATTTCTACTGCCGAAAGCGATACTGGCTATGTATATGAAGGGAAATCTACTTGGGAAGAAAATGAGATTGACACCAAAATTGAAATGCCCAAAACCAAGATAATGCTCATTCTTGCTCATCCTGATAAAGCATTTAGATATTCTATGTTTCCCAATGATGGTGTAGGACTGATGCGAATGGAGTTTATCATCAACAATGTCATTAAAATTCACCCAATGGCACTGCATCATTTTGATATATTAAAAGATGAGTCAGTCAAAAAAGAAATTGAAAAGCTAACGCATCATTATCCCGATAAGAAAGATTATTTTATTCATCAATTGGCAGAGGCAACAGCAACCATTGCAGCAGCTTTTTACCCTAAGGATGTAATCGTCAGAATGAGTGATTTTAAATCAAATGAATATGCTAATCTCATTGGAGGTAAAGAATTTGAACCCGTAGAACAAAACCCCATGATTGGTTTTAGAGGTGCATCCCGTTATTATCATCCTTTATACAAAGAAGCCTTTGAGATGGAATGCAAAGCCATGAAGGTGCTTCGTGAAGAAATGGGCTTTACCAATATTAAACTAATGATACCTTTTGTGCGAACCGTACAAGAAGCAAAGAATGTAATTGCTATAATGGCAGAAAATGGATTGGTAAGAGGTGAAAATGAATTACAATTGTATATGATGGTTGAGATTCCGAGCAATGCCTTACTTGCCGAAGAATTTGCCGAACATTTTGATGGCTTTTCCATTGGCTCTAATGACCTGACCCAATTAACACTAGGTGCAGACAGAGATTCAGAATTACTTAGTGAAATCTTCTCCCCTTTTGATCCTGCTGTGATGCAGCTTATCCGCATGGCCATCAAGAAAGCAAAGGCTGCAGGTGTAAAAATCGGTTTGTGTGGTCAAGCACCAAGTGATTATCCCGAATATTCACAGTTTCTTGTTGAATGTGGCATTGATAGTATCTCTTTTAATCCTGATGCTTTGATAAAAGGTATTGAAAATATGTATCAGGCAGAAAGTGAACGTCTTATGAGTAGTCAATATTAGAATTTTTATGCTTTGATTATCAATACTTTAAGTGCTAAACAAAACAGGTGTACTTAATATTTTGACCTCAATCTTTTTCTCTTAGAAGATATTTTTTTAGCTCCTTTGAGAGGATGGGCTGAGTAGGACAACTCTTGGAAAAAATTTTGGGTTTAGAATCATTGTGAAAGTGCAAGCGAAGACGCTTGCACTAGTTATTTACCTCGTTCAAGTAGTCTTCACTTGCATGGTATTCAACAACTTCAACTAAAACATAGTAAATTATAGTAATAAATAGTATTTTATGCTTATATTTGTGTTATGAAATTATCTGATTATGCAAAAAAGATAGGAGTAACTTATAGAACGGCTCACAATCATTGGAAAA
>JBBRUH010000248.1:0-8630 GCA_038248005.1 Cytophagales bacterium
AGTAACACCGCTGCCTCCAAATGGGTCAAGCACCAAGTCGCCTGGTCTACTGAAATTTTTTATGTAGTCAGCAACTACATTCCACGTTTGTTTTGTAAAGTAACCGTGTACACCAAAGTGACGCTTAGCGGCTTGTTTTTTTACAGTAATTTCTTCAAGTAAAGGTCTGTTGTTGTATTCAAAATCTCCTTTGGGTTTGGCTGTCGCAGTTGTTGTGTTGTAAGTAAAGTTTTTCCCAACTTGAAAACTTGTCGGAGAAAGAAATAGTTTTAATTCTTCCCAATGCCTTTCAATGTTTTCAATTTCAAAAAACAAAACTGGTTTGTCTGTGTCTGAAGTTCTGTATACCGAAAACTCTAAACCATTACATAGACTAAAATAATTGCTTCTTATTTCGGGATGTGTTGCATAGCTGTAAACCTGTTCAACATTGTCGTCATTGATAATTTTTTGGTTTGGTGCTTTTGCATCCAATACCCAAGCAAAATTATTTTCAACTTTCAATGCGTAGTCTGGAATAAGGTTTATCGGTCTCTTTTTACTCCCAATTTTTAAAAAAGGATGTTGCAGAGTCTTGCTACGAACAATGTTTTCTTGTGTGTAACCAAGTTCTTTTAAAATAGGAAGAATAATTACTTCTCTAACACTATCTTCTTTAAAGTCTGAGTCAGATACTATTTTCTTAAAGTCAAGTTGTCCAAATAATTTTTCTCTTGTTATTTTATCTTTCATCAGTTGTCAAATGTATCATTTTTAATTTCGGTCTGTCATTGCTATTTCGGTTTTTAGCCTTGCCTATAACGGCAGTCCGTCTAAAAACTGCACACTCCAAAGATAGCACAAATCCAAGAAAACCCGCTAACTTGTGGAATGAAATTTATCTTAGGAAAAAAAGAGCCACCCCTCCTTGCTAGTCTCCCCAATGGCAAGCCGAAGGGTAAGACCAGCAAGAAGTAGGCGATTTCGAAGCACAAAACTGTCTGCCCCCACAAAACTTAATGCGAAGCACAAAGCTTCATTTAACCAATGAACCGCCAATTTCTTGTAGGTGCTGTTATGGGCTGGTTTTCTTTCTCTTGTCCATTTGTCCAGCGTTGATGTCGTTATAAAATTGATTGTCCATTGAAGTCAAATTTATATTTTCTATTTTCCCAATCAGTCGCCAAAATATAATTGTCAGTAATTACAAAATTGTCTTTGCCATCTAATGTTGTAAAAATGTCTGCACCACTTTGTTGCCAGAGTATTTTTCCGTCTTTGTCGAGCATTGTAATTTCAAGTTCACCGTGAATAATATAGCTGTCTTGGTATTTGTAAATTTCAAAACAAGTTGCTTGGTCAGCTTGTATCCGCCACAACAAAGTCAAGTCGGGAATTGATAAACAAAAAATTGTGTCTGAGCAACAAACCGCACATTCAAGTTTTAAATCCATTATTTTTTTTCCAAAATTTAATATTTTTTCCAAAAATTGGAAAAAATATTATAAGAAGTGTAGGTCATTCTCAGACCCACACATTTTTTTTATTTTTTTAATCCTCAAATTCTGGTTGCCTTTTTTGCATTCCAGCTTGCATGGCTTCTAATAAATCATGTGAATAAATCATTGCGGCATTCCAAGTAGCTACATAATTTAAACCATCTTGTACAGAATGGTCACGGGTATAATTCAGAATTTCCTTAGTTCCTCTTGTGCTGAGTGGAGATTTTTGGGCTATTTGGTGAGCGATTGACATTACGCCTTCCATCATTTCTTCACGGCTAGAGTAGCATTTATTCACTAAATGCACCTTTTCAGCTTCTTGAGCCAACATATTACGGGCAGTGAAGGCTAACTCACGTGCTATGCCATCTGCAATTATTTTAGGCAAACGCTGCAAAGTACCTACATCTGCCACCAAGCCTAAATCTATCTCTTTGACACAAAAATAGGCATCCTCTGAGCAATAACGCATATCACAAGCCGAAATCATATCTATTCCACCTCCTATACACGCCCCGTGAATGGCTGCTATGACAGGCTTTCGGCATTTCTCTATCACCGTAAAGCTCTCTTGCATGTCCAATACTGCAATCCTAAAATCCTCTCTAGCACGTCCTGGGTCGCCTTTTCCACCCATTTGGCTTTGCGTTCCAGCAAACATATTGAGGTCTATTCCTGCCGTAAAATTTTTACCTTCCCCACTTAATACTACTACCCTGACCTCTTTATCTTGGTCTAAAAGTGGTAAAACTTGACGCATCTCTACCCAAAATTCACTGGTCATTGCATTGGCTTTAGTAGGATTATTGAGACGTAAGTGTGCCACATAATCTTTCACATCTACTAAGAGAGTTTTAAATTCATAATTCATAATCATCATAAGTTTAGTTATAAAACAAGTTTGCAAACGATTGCTTTCTTAAAATCGGTAATTTTTTTGATAAAACTTACTCCGTAATCTAATATTGAAAAAGTCAATTTTAGATTACACACCAAAAAAAGTACTCATTTTTGTACTCTATCATTTTAAGATAGCATTTTAAAAATATAAATATACACACAAAAAAAATAAATCAAACACTCTTTGCTTTTAGGAGTTTAACAATTTAGCTTATGAAACGACAGTGGGTAATTGCAGATGTGCACGGATGTGCTAAAAGTTTAAAACACTTAGTAGAAGAACAAATAAAATTAACTTCTGCTGATGAACTATATCTTCTTGGAGATTATATAGATAGAGGTCCTGATAGCCGAGGCGTGATTGATTATGTGATACAACTCAAAGCAATGGGTTATAAAGTGTTTCCACTTAAAGGAAATCACGAGGATGTTTTGCTTCGCTGCTATGCCCACGAACAAGGAAGCCCTCAAGCACTTGGCTTGTATGAGTTAAAAGAAGGCTGGCTTTACTTTGGTGGCAAGGCTACTCTTAAAAGCTTTGGCACTAAGAATATCCTAGATATTCCTAAACACTATATAGAATTTATGCAAAATCTCCCTTATTATTATGTTTTAGATAACTTTGTGCTGACCCATGCTGGGCTTAATTTTGAGATAGATAATCCATTCTCTGATGAGCTATCTATGCTCTGGATCAAAGATTACACGGTAGATAAAGCAAAAATTCAGAATCGTAGATTAATTCACGGACACGTACCTTATTCTCTCAATGATATAAAAAATCAAATCCAAGTAGGCGATGCTATTAGCCTTGACAATGGCTGTGTCTATGAGCAAAAAGGAAGAGGAAACCTTATCGCATTAGAGTTAAATACTTTAGAACTTAAAGTACAAGCTAATTTAGATGTAGCTATCCAAAAGCAAATCAAACTCCCGCTCGCTGCATGAACTGATTAACTGCTTGTGAAGATACAGGCAAAGGCTTTTTTATATTTCAAACCCCTATTTCTGGAAAACTCATATCTTAATTCCTCTTGTCATTTCTCTTTTTTTAGCAGGGCCAGGCAGTGTTTCTACTCTAAACCCTGTTGCTTTGAGATTTCTTTTTACATATCCTTTGGCACAGTAAGTTACCAAAGCACCTTCTGTATTAGTCATTTCTGATACTTGTTTTAGAATATCTTCTTCCCACATCTCTGGATGTTTGGTAGGTGCAAAGGCATCAAAATAAACCAAATCAAACTTTATTTCTGTCTGCCAGTCTGCTATTTTACTTTTTACTTTATGAAGATAAAAATTAGGTAAAATCTCTACTTCTTCTCCCCAAGGGGTTTTATGTAAGGCTTCAAACTTTTCTTTTAAATCTGGATAAGCCTCTAATTGAGGAAAGGTCATTGCTTGGATGAGTTCTAAATCTATGGGCAAGGGTTCTACTCCACAATAATGTACTATTGCAGAGCTATCTTTGATATGTGCGAGCGTGAGCAAAGCATTTAAGCCTGTTCCAAAACCTATTTCTAATAGATTGATTTCTGTTTTTTGAGCTAGTACATATTTCAAACCAGCCTCTATGAATACATGCTGCGACTCCTGCCATGCACCATGTCTTGAATGATAGATTTCATCAAATTCTTCACTAAAAAGAGTACTTGAGCCGTCTTCGGTCAGTTGGATTTTTAAAGACATTACTGTTTATTTTCATTCTACTGATTTCTCAACCTTCCAGATAGTATAATGTTAGAATAAAACTCAAAAAGCCTTGTATTCAAAGACAAGTGAAAGATTAGTTATAAATGATGGGTTTTGTTAATAATATTCCGATAATCAATTATTTATAACAAACTTGAAATATAAACTAATTTTGATGAATCACTTAGCCTACAACTATTGTAAGTAAAATATCCTACTAGGTTTAAGATTTATTTTTGTAAGTTTGTAGGCTAATATAAGCCATCTTATCGCTGTTGGGCGGGTCTTCGGGCTTTGCCCAAAAGAGGAAAGTCCGGGCAACACAGGGCAGCTTGCTTCCTAACGGGAAGGCGTTTTTTTGGGAACGAAAAAATGACGGAAAGTGCCACAGAAAATATACCGCCTTTGCTCGCAAAGGTAAGGGTGAAAAGGTAGAGTAAGAGCCTACCGCTCACTCAGTGATGAGAGAGGCATGGCAAACCCCAAGTGTTGAAAGACCAAATATGCAGGCGTTTCGTGCAAACGGTAAAGGGCTGTCCGTCCGTAGTCTGTGGGTAGGTCGTTGGAGCTTTTTCGTGAGGAAAAGCCTAGATAAATGATAAGAACATTCGCTTCGGCGAAGTGTACAGAACCCGGCTTATCGGCTTATATTAGTTTTTTTATGCTTTCTAAAAACTTCCTGTAATATATATGCCAAAAAACGCATAAAAGTAAAAAAATTATCTATTTTTGTTTTTAACCGTATAATAGCTATTAGAGATTAAGAAAAAGCAAATAATTAGCTAATTTACAAAAACTGACACTATTTCATTTATGGCAAAGATTCTGATTATTGACGACGAAAAAAGTATTCGCTATACCCTGCGAGACATCTTAGAGTATGAAAACTATGAGGTGGATGAAGCACAAGACGGCGAAGAAGGCTACGAAAAAATCAAAAAAAACAATTATGATGTAGCACTCTGTGATATTAAAATGCCCAAGATGGATGGGATGGAAGTGCTAGAGAAAGCAGGTGAACTAGGTAAAGATATACAGTTCATTATGATTTCGGCACATGGCACTATCAAAACTGCCGTAGAAGCCACCAAAAAGGGTGCATTTGATTTTATCCAAAAACCACCAGACCTTAACCGACTCCTCCTTTGCGTTCGCAATGCCTTAGATAAATCTCACCTTGTAACTGAAACCAAAGTACTTCGCAAAAAAATTAGCCGTACTTTTGATATTGTGGGTGAGTCCGAAGCTATCCAAAGGGTAAAATCTGATATAGAAAAAGTAGCTCCTACTGATGCTAGAGTGCTTATTACAGGACCCAATGGCTCAGGAAAAGAACTTGTCTGCAAATGGTTACACACCAAAAGTCTTCGTGTTGATAAGCCTTTGATAGAGGTAAACTGTGCTGCTATCCCTAGTGAACTCATTGAGAGTGAACTATTTGGACATGAAAAAGGCTCTTTTACTTCTGCTATCAAGCAGCGTATCGGTAAATTTGAGCAAGCCAATGGAGGTACTCTCTTTTTAGATGAAATCGGTGATATGAGCCTTTCGGCACAAGCTAAAGTATTGAGAGCTTTGCAAGAAGGAAAAATTACTCGTGTAGGTGGTGATAAAGAGATAAGCGTCAATGTGCGTGTCATTGCAGCTACTAACAAAAATCTCCGTACTGAGATAGAAGAAAATAAATTTCGTGAAGACCTTTACCACCGTATTGGTGTAATCTTGATTCACGTACCGCCTCTTAATGAACGCAGAGAAGATATTCCTTTATTAGTCCATAAATTTTTGAATGACATCTCCGAAGAATATGGTGATGCAGTTAAGGAAATAGAAGACAAAGCCATGGCGTATCTTCAAAAACTAAACTGGACAGGTAATATTCGTGAACTTCGCAATGTAGTAGAGCGATTAATCATTATGAGTGAAGAAAAAATAACCGAAGAAGATGCTAAAATCTATACCGCAGTAGGAAATAGATAAGTGAGAAATGAGTTATAAATCATGGGTTATGAGTTTGTAATAATCTGATTGTCAGTATTTTACTTAAACTAAATGAACACTTTATTTAATGATTGTCCCTAATTTTTTTTAGAAATTCTTTTAATCTTAAAAAAGGCAGTTTGTATCTCTACAGACTGCCTTTTTATTTCCCTTATCTTACTCCCTAACTATAGCACCTCTGCTACGCAATACCTCAAACATCTCAGCAAAAGGCGTGTATTTTTCGGAAGTCTTATCCATATTTTCTGATACTAGCAAAAGTTGTAGCTTATCTAACTTCTGCAGCTCTAAACTCAAATCTGTCATAAAATTATTAGAGATGTTGAGATCTTCTAGTTCTTTTAGTGCCAAAATGCTTTTAGGAAAGGCATCGATATAATTGTTATTAATGTGTAAGGTATTGAGTAGAGTTAAATTCTGGATTGTACTAGGGATAGTACTCAACTGATTATGGTGGACAAAAAAATACTTTAACTGTGTGAGTTTGCCTATCTCGCTAGGGAGGTCTGTGATTTTATTGTAAGAAAGATAAAGCAACTCTAAATTTTTGAGATTACCTACCAGAGGCGAGATGGTTTTTATTTCGTTATAAGCCAAATCTAATTCTCTCAATAATCCTAGTTGATAGATAATACTGGGTACTTCTGTTAATTTATTTTTATAGAGCAAGATATTATTAAGGTGCTTCAGTTTTTTGATTTTATCACTTACTTCTGTTACTTGGTTATTGGCAATGTTGATTTTTTGAAGCTTTCGGCATTTGATAATATTTTTAGAAAGCTCAATTAGACTATTGTCATGAATCTGTAACTCTATGAGTTTGCGTAGTTTTTTGATAGATTTAGGAATCTCCTCTAACTGGTTATAAGAGAAAAGTAGTTGCTTTATATTCTTTAATCTTGGAAATTTAAGTTGCTGATTCCATTCGTAGGCTAGGCGAGTACTTTCTTGGGCTTGCTCACGCCATAGTTTTCTTAGCTGAATATTGAGAGAGTCTTTCTCATTAAAGACAATCATTGCCTTATCATTTCCTTTTGCTCTTTGCTCAGCGATTAAAAGACTATCTCTGATTTCTTTCTTTTTTTCCAAAACACTAAGTTCTTGATTGATAGCATCTAGTTTTTCACTGGATAATCCACTGCCATTTCGTTCTAATTTAAGGGTTTGTAGCTTTTTGAGTTTCCTTAGTTTTCTAGGAAGTTTGGTCAATTGATTCCCTGATAAATCAAGTGCTCGTAGATTTTTAAATAAGAAAACTGAATCAGGAATTTGAGAAAGATTTCTGTAAGAAAGACTTAAACGCAACACATTCTCTTTGTTGTCCATGGCAATAGCGTCTTCATATTCTACCCAATCAGTTATTTGAGCTTGAGATACAAATGAAATTAGCATAAAAAAACAAGTGATGGTACGCATAACTTTAAGAATTAGAGTGATACAATTCCCAAAACTAATTATTTAGTTGTAAAAAAAGAAATATCCTCCTAAAAAATTATTAAAATAAACGTTCCAAGACATTGCCTACTAGATAAGCCAGACTCGCAGCAGCTACTCCAAGCAAGAGTGTCTCAGCAATGCTCTTCCATTGACTGCTTTGAGTAGCCAATGATTTGAGCCAGCCAATACCCACAAATGCTAACATCGTCAATACACTAGACAACCAAAAAAGAGAATCTACTTGAGCGATGACATAATCCCAGACATAGACACTCAAGGGAATAAACCCTACTATCAAAAAAGAAATAAAAGTAACCAAAGCAGTCATAAAAGCAGATTTGGAAGCGGGCAACATTTCTAATTCTTCTTTCATCATTTCACTTACCCAACGGTCTTTGTCTTCTGTGATTTTAGCTACTATTTGCTCTAATAATTCTCCTTCAAAGCCTTTTTTTGCATAAATTTCTCTTATCTCTTGTCTTTCTTCTTCGGGCATATTATCTACTTCCCAGTACTCTATACGCTGATGCTTTTGATAGTTTTGCTGCTCAGATTTATGAGATAAATAAGCTCCAACTGACATTGAGAAGCCATCTGCTATGAGATTAGCAAAGCCTAAGATAATCACCACTGAGCTATCTAAACCTCCACCAGTAGCACCTGCCACTACTGCAAAAGTAGTAACACTTCCATCTATACCTCCATAGACAAATTCTGATAGATATTCTTGAAATCTCTGCCATTTAGATGACTGAAGGTGGAATGTAGGTTCTGAGTGTTTTTGCATACAACTATTTATTGTGATTTATAAATATACCAAAAATAAAACAAAGTTAAAATATCAAATATAGCAGTTAAGTTTTATCTAAATAGATTTTTTAAAGATTAAATACTGAAATAATTCTTGAATTTTATGTATCTTTATCCAAATTCATTATTGACATCTTCCTAATTCATAAACATCTCAAACCATGAATAGATTTTACTTATTCGTTCTTACCTGTTACTTTATAATGCTTTCTTCATTCTTTGTTTTTGCCCAAGAAGAACCCTTAGCCCTAGATTCTCTTATGTTTTCAGAGCCAATGCTCAAAAATCGCTTTTTATGTCTAGAAAAAGGAG
>JBBRUH010000249.1:0-8532 GCA_038248005.1 Cytophagales bacterium
ACACATTGCTACCCACGGTTTTTTCTTACAAGTCTCAAAGGATAATACTGGATTAGAAGAAAAACGAAATGTTATGGGTGTCGAAAATGAACAATTACTCAGAAATCCATTATTACGCTCAGGATTACTTTTTGCAGGTGCCTCCCAAGCATTAAAGGGTGAAGCAGAAGAAGGAATATTGACTGCTTACGAAGCAATGAGCTTGAATTTAGATAATACAGAATTAGTGGTGATGTCAGCCTGCGAAACAGGCTTGGGAGAAATCTCCAATGGAGAAGGCGTGTATGGTTTACAGAGAGCTTTCCAAGTAGCTGGTGCAAAGACAGTTTTGATGTCGCTTTGGACTGTTTCTGATGAAGCAACTAAAGACCTAATGACTTTATTTTATGAAAATTGGATAACTAAAAAACAAACTAAACACCAAGCTTTTATTAATGCTCGGAAAGAGTTGAGAAAAAAATATCCAGCACCTTATTATTGGGGTGCTTTTGTGATGGTAGGAGAGTAATAACAGTTTTCAGGCTGTGATAGAATTCGTACTGTTTAAGGTATTTTATATTTGCGATATACGGCTTATTATGAGCTTAGTAAACAACCACAATACCACAAAAATATTGTATTATTCCAATACACGCCTATTAATTTAGAACTAAACTAACATAAATGAAGTTGTGTCATAGTATTTAGATTTTGTGTCCTAAAATAAATGGAACTATGACCTCTTCGCCCCTCCAACGCTTCTTCACTAGAAAAAAGAAAAAAAATCCACTAGGAAAACAAGAAAGAATTCTTTTATACTTACTTGCTGCCGTCAATTTTACACACATTGTGGATTTTATGATTATGATGCCTTTGGGGGATTCCCTCACTGTTTATTTTGATATTAATATGCAACAGTTTTCTATATTGGTATCAGCTTACACGCTGAGTGCAGGTGTTTCAGGTTTTATGGGTGCATTTTTTATTGACCGTTTTGACCGCAAGACAGCACTTATCTTCACTTATACTGGATTTGCTTTGGGTACATTGGCTTGTGCTATTGCTCCTACTTATGCTTTATTGCTCATTACACGTTCACTTACTGGCTTTTTTGGAGGATTGATAGGGGCATTGGTGATGTCTATAGTGAGTGATGCCGTTCCTTTTGAGAGAAGAGGAGAAGCGATGGGTATTATTATGTCTGCTTTTTCGGCAGCTTCTGTGTTAGGTGTTCCGTTTGGTTTGTATCTCAATAGCCTTTATAGCTGGCATGCTCCCTTTTTCTTTTTAGGAAGTATGTCATTGATGATTGGCTTTTTATTATATCGTTTGCTTCCTACCTTAAGAGAACATCTTGAAATAGGCATCCCTATCAAAAATCCATTTGTGATTCTGAAAAATATATTCACAGATGCTAACCAAGTCAATGCTTTGCTTTTAGGGGTTGCCCTTATTATAGGTCAGTTTATGGTTATTCCATTTTTAGCTCCTTATATGATTAGAAATGTAGGCTTTACAGAAGGTCAGTTGGTGTATATTTATCTACTGGGTGGTGGTTTGACTTTATTTACTGCTCCTATCGTGGGTCGTTTGGCAGATAAATATGGTAAGTTGAGAATCTTCACGATATTTATGTTATTGACTATCATCCCTATAGTGCTGATTACGAACATGCCTAAAATACATATTGCTTGGGCATTGGTAGTTACGGGAATGTTCTTTGTGTTTGCAAGTGGAAGAATGATTCCTGCTCAGGCGATGATTACAGCTTCTGTAAGTTCGGCTCGACGTGGAAGTTTTATGAGTATTCAGTCTTCTACACAGCAGTTATCTGCAGGTTTATCTACTTTTATAGGAGGCTTGATTATCGTAGAAAGCTCTACCAAATCACTGCTTAATTATCAATACATTGGATATTTTGCTATCTTTACCATCATCGTGGCAATTTTGATTGCTCCTAGATTAAAGGTAGCTGAAGGGAATTAAAAAGTATAGGCGTTCAATTCAAATTCGTTCATAGAAAAGAAATCTAAACATTTAATGTCTTGGATTCAACAACAGTAAACACACCTCACCCTTTCCTGATTTCCTCCTCCCTTCTTTCATATATTTTTGAAAAATTCATTGCTATGTCTTATTTTCGCCTAAACTTGAAAGACTCATGAAAAAACATATTTATCTACTTTTCTTTTTGGTGTATTGTCTGCAAAGCAATACCCTCCTACAAGCACAAGTTCCCACTAATTCTTTGGGGCTAAATCCATACTCACTCGATTGGAATCAAATCAATACGGATAAAGTGCAGGTCATTTTTCCGAGAGGGCTAGAAAAGCAAGGGCAAAGAGTCGCCAATATCATCCATGCCATAAGTGATAGTGCCTATACTTCGGTGGGTAATAAAAATGAGAAAGTAAGTATTTTTCTACAAAACCAAACTACTATTCCCAATGGCTTTGTAACTGTGGGGCCTTTCAGGTCAGAGTTTTTTGTAACTCCTCCACAGTTTAACCTCAATGGCACAGCCAACTGGATTGATATGCTGGCTATCCATGAATACAGACACGTACAGCAGTTTTCTAACTCTATGTATGGCATTACCAAGCTTGCAAGGCGAGTGCTAGGCTCTTGGACTTGGGGAGGAATGACAGGAACAGCTTTGCCGCGCTGGTACTTTGAAGGAGATGCTGTAGGCACAGAAACTGCCCTCAGTGAAGCTGGTAGAGGAAGACTTCCAGAGTTTGATATGGAGTACAAAGCTTTGATTATGAATGATATCAACTATGGCTATGAAAAAGCTTCTGCGGGTTCATTCAAAGATTTTGTACCTGACCATTACAGTATGGGTTATTACATGACTACCTATGCCCGCAGGCAATTTGGAGAAGATATTTGGCAAAAAACACTCAAAGATGCTGTCAAATACAAAGGTTTATTTTTTCCACTAAGCCGAAGCCTTAAAAGAAGTACAGACCTGAGAACTCCTGAAATGTACAGAGCCATGCGATCCGAATTGGATAGTATGTGGAAGGCACAAGACGCTCAAATGACCTACATAGAAGGAGCTAAATTTAACCAAAAAAAGAAAACTACTGTTACTGATTATCGCAATCCACAATACTTAGAAGATGGTTCTATCATCGCCGAAAAAAGCAGTTATTCAGAAATACGTACTTTCTACCGTATTTACCCCGATGGACGAGAAGAACGCATCGCCAATCCTGGCATTAATAGTCTAAGAAACACGACACTCTCTATCGCCAATAATCTACTTTGCTGGGCTGAAATAGGCTTTGGAGCAAGATGGGGTTATCAAAATTACTCCAATATCAAGACCTACCAACTCAATACTGAGCGTAGAACTAAAGTTACCAGTCAAGGGCGTTATTTTGCACCTTCACTGCATCCTGATGGTTCACGCATTGTGGCAGTGGAGATTAGTACTGATTTGCAATATCAATTGGTGATAATGGGCAGTCAAGAGGAATATATTTTTCAGAAAATCCCCAATACTGAGAATAAATTTTTGAGCTTTCCACGCTTTACAGAAGATGGCAAAAGCATTGTCTATGTAGCTCAACAAGGAGAAGCAAACTGGATTGAGATGATTGATTTGGAAAAAGCTGATACTCCTATCCAACTCACGTCTCCGAACACTTACCAAATCACCAATGTATTTGCGAAGGGTGAATATGTCTATTTTTCGGGAGCTCATACAGGCATTAATAATATATTTGCGGTCAAAACCAGCGAGTCTAATATCCTCTATCAGATTACTTCGGTAAAGCTAGGTGCTTTTCAGCCTGCCATTTCTCCAGATGGCAAAAAACTGATATACAGCGACTTCACACCACAAGGGTATGATTTGAGAGAAATCAACTTAACACCCGAAACTTGGAAAGTCTATCAAGAAGACAAACCTTCCCCTACTGCTATCAATTATTATAAGCCTCTGGTAGCACAAGAGCTAGGTGGAAGCATCTTAAGCAAAGCCACAGACCAAGAATTTGAAGTAAAGAAATACAATAAATGGCAAGGTATCTTTAACCCTCATAGTATTTTACCTTTTTTCTCTCCTCCTGTTTTTGGGGCAAGAATCTTAGCTGATAATAAGTTTAGCACGCTTTCCACAGAGTTAAGTGCCTTTTATAATAGCAATGAGAATACAACTAATTATGGCGTAAATATATCTTATGCAGAGCTTTATCCCATTATCAATGCAGGTTTTAGAAGTGGAATGAGAGAGAGGACTTTCACTAATTTTGCTCCTACCTCAGATACCAGCATTGTTTTTTCACTTTATAATGAGAAATGGCGTGAAAATGATGCCTACATCGGTTTGGCTTTGCCTATCAACTTTACACAAGGCACGATGTCTAACCGATTAAATATCAGTGCCAATTACCACTTTTTGAGCTTAGAAGGGCGAAATCAGTTTTCAGACCCTAATAATTTTCAACTAGATATTTTTCCAATAAATTCTAATCGTTTTCAGAGTATTTACAAAGACCGCCTACAAAGCCAAAGCTTACAAGCCCTTGATTTGAGGATGAGATTATCACTTTTACAGATTACGGCTTTACAAAATCTCGCCCCTCGATTTGGTATTATATGGGATATGCGTTATAGAAGCACACTCAACAGTGATGAATTACAAGGAAGTGTATTTTTAAATCGCTTTGATGTGTTTCTGCCTGGTTTGATGAGAAACCATGCTTTTTATGTCAATACAATGTTTCAGGTAGAAAATTTCACCAATAATTATAAATTTAGTAACCAGTTTTTTTATGCAAGAGGCTACCGCACTTCCACCATTAGCGACCAAGTTTTCAGAATAGGCTTTAACTATGCCTTGCCACTTTTCTCGCCAGATATTGTTTTTTTAGGCCCTTTGGCTTTTTTAAAACGAGTGAAAGCTAATTTATTTTTTGATATTGATTATAGTCAATATAATATTGATTTATTAAGACCTGTGAGTCAAAGTCGCCGTTCTCTTGGCACAGAAATTACCTTTGATATACGTGCTTTGCGTTTGTTGGAGGTAAATCTAGGAGTAAGGTATAGTTATTTATTAGATACAAATGGGGGTTCTGCTCACACATTTGATTTTTTACTTTTGAATATTGGAATTTAGAAAGCATTCATGCTTTTAAATGGGACATAGGCAACAATTTCAATAACTTTTTAGACCGAACAGCTAAAAATTCAAAGATTTTATATTAAATTTGTTAAAATGGAATAAAGACACACCTCAAATAAAATGCAATACTTAAACAAGCATTTTAAAATATCTGTATGGATATTCTTTGCTTGTAATCTAATTGCTTGCGGAGATGAAACTTCATTTGAACGGAAAAACCTTTTCCGAACAGGTGAAATGATTTCCATAGAATATAATCAAGCTCAGATTCAAGGTGAAATTGTAGATTTGAAATCAGGAGAAATTCTACTACAACATGGTCATTGCTGGGCAACTACTCCCCTTCCTAGCCTCAATGATAATTATACTGAATTAGGCGAAACCAGCACTCCAAGTTCTTTTGTCAGTAGTTTAGTTAGCCTAAATGCCCAACAAACATACTATGTGCGTGCTTATTTTGTAATAGAAAATGACACCTTATTTGGGGAAGAAATTTCTTTTCAGACCAATATCAATCCCAATTTACCCCAAGTCAGCAATGTATCTATTTTTAATATCAGTACAGATGAGGCAACAGTAAGAAGTCGATTTGATAGCTTTGGAAATATCAATATCATACAATATGGTCATTGCTGGAGTGCTACCAACTCATTGCCCGACCTAGATGGTGCTAATACGAATCTAGGGACAAATACAAATCCTAGCGGAGAGTTTTTTGAGAGTACACTTCTAACTCTCAGCCCTGATACAGAATATTATGTCAGAGCATATACCTTGACAAATGATAATGGCAATATAGAAACTGTTTATAGCCAAGCAACCAGATTTAAAACTGCGAAAGAATAAAGCCTATGAGATTTTTAAGTATATGTTGTTTGATTTTGTGGTGGAGTAATTTTTCACTCTTTGCCATAGATACTGCTCAAAATGGCAACTGGAACAGTTCTAATACTTGGGTAGGGGGAAATGTACCTAATCCTAGTGATGATGTGCGTATCTTACATGAAGTTAGAATTCCTGGTCAGAATCGTACTGTGAATAACTTAGAAATCACAAGTAGTGGAATATTAGATGCCTTTAATGGTGGCATTACAGTAACAGGTACTTTCACTTTATCAGGTACTTTTTTGGATACAAATAATGGAGGAGTCAATACTTTTGTAGGAAATATAACTGTAACTAACTCAGGTAGATTTGAGCCTGTAAGTAATTCTAATTTTATATTTCAAGGGAATATTACAAATGAAGGCACTTTTAATCATTCTGGAGGAGGAACTATCACTTTTAATGGGACAAGCCCTAAGACTATTTTACCTACTCAAAGTATGATATTTGGAGGTAGTGCGCTCAACATTCAAAAGAATCTAACTGTATTAAATGGTCAGTCCATAGACTTTAACAGCAATACCACCGAGGTAAGCGCAGGTTTTGTACTTTTAAATCAAAATGCTGTTGGCTTAAAATTAGGCAATTCATTAACGGGTACAGGCACATTTGAAAATGGAGAGAATGCTTATGCCTCTTATGCTGGCTCTGCTGCTCCGACTCTACTACTCAATACTTCCGCACTTAATAACACCTTTGCTTATATCTCTACCAATAATCAGAATATTAAAGCAGGGACTTATTATCACCTAAACCTTCAAAATACAGCTACCCCTAACCGTGAGAAAATACTCTCTGGCAATATCACCGTTTCAGGGAATCTCCGTCTTCTTGAAGGATTACTTACAGGAAAAATAGTTTTCAACCCCGCAGGTTTCGATTTGAGGGTAGAAGGACAAACTTTTTTAGAAAATAAAACCTTGTGGGAGGATAATAACGCTGCTGGCACAAGCACTTTTGTAGGGCAAATGAGCCTAGAAACTGGAGCTATTTTAAGACCTAGTTCTGCTAGTAATTTTACTTTTGAAGGAGGAATCAGTAATCAAGGCACTTTTGAAATTTTAAATGGAGGTAATATCCTTTTTGAAGGAGCAAATCAAATAATTAATCCCACACAAAGCATCCAAATCAATGGAAATATCATCATCGCCCAGCAACTGACTATCCAAAATGGCAATGAAGTAGGCTTTTTGGGTATAGTAACACTACAAACCAATAGCACACTGACCAATCAAAATCCACAGCTTGTGTTTGGAAATAACCTCATAGGCAATACAGAAGCAATGTTGATTAACGCTATCAATGCCAATATTTTTTATAGAGGGCAAGATGCACCTTTGTCTTCAGGACAAGCTAATCTAAGTGCAATAGGCAATCGATTTATCTATGACCGAGCAGGAAATCAAGAAGTAGCTCCTTTTACCTATCAAAATCTAAGACTTGCAGGGTCAGGAGATAAAACGCTTTTTGGAAACGTTACTATTACAGGAAATTTAGAAATAATAAGCAATCTTATCCCTAATCAGAAAAGAATCATTTTCTCAGGAAATCAAGACCAAGATATTGACATCAGTGCAGTTACAGAAACTTTCTATGAAATAGAGCTTAATAAATCGGCAGGTACACTCAGTAGCAATAAAAAAGTAGAGATTGAAAAAGAAATGATATTTACACAAGGCTTTTGGACAAGTAGCGATATCAATCCTCTGCTATTTTTAAACAACTCAACTACAAGTGGAGCTTCTGCAACAGGTCATGTCAATGGCCCAGTAAGCAAAGCAGGAACTCAAGATTTTATATTTCCAATAGGAAATGCTGGTGTATTTGCTCCTCTAAGCATTGCTAACCTTACTGGAAATGATACTTTCACTACTGCTTATACTCGGGTAGCACATCCTGAATCAGATGAAACCAGTCTTGATGTTGCCTTTATCAGCGAGGTAGAGTATTGGAATCTAAAAAAAGTCAATAGCACAACACAGGCAAAAGTTTCTCTCTTTTGGCAAAACGGAACAACAAGTGGTATCCAGGACTTAACAGACCTTACTATAGTACGCTGGACAGGCAGTGAGTGGGAAAATATAGCCTCCGCAGCCCAAGGAAATACAACCATAGGTCAAATTCAAAGCGATGAAACTATGGCAACATTGGGTGATTTCACCTTTGCTTCTTTGGATGCTCGCAATTCCTTAGGAAATACAAATATAATTCCTCCTACACCTATCTTAGAAAGTGTAGTGCCAGATTTCAATGGAAAAGTTCAACTTACTTGGCAAGATTTAGCCTACCAAGAAACTCAGTACATCGTAGAAAGAGCCACAGAAAGTAATCCTAATTTTATGAATTATGCTGAATTACCCAAGAATACGACTGACTTTGAAGATGATAATGTAACTCAAGGAGAAACTTATTATTACCAAATCAGAGCAAGTAATCCCTTTGGCAGGTCAGAACCCAGCAACCGTCTAGGGGCACTGATAGCAATCGTTAGTGCTTTGCCTCCTAGTTTTTTGAATATTCCCAAAGTATAT
>JBBRUH010000250.1:0-8514 GCA_038248005.1 Cytophagales bacterium
AACAAAGCAGGGTCATTATTTGCACCCTATGAGTTCTATTATGCCTGGCGTAGAGTGGCAGGTTTGGCTAAGGACCTGCCTGTGCCGAAACTAGGTGAAGGAGAATTCTGTATTTACATCTTACAGTGTTCAGATGGCTCTTTTTATAAAGGTCAAACAAATGATTTAAAACGAAGAATCAAGGAACATAATGAGGGGAAAGTTAGTCATACATCAAAGCATCTTCCTGTTGAACTAATCCGTTGGGAGTTTTTCCATACTAGAAAAGATGCAGTAAAACGAGAAAGCGATTTAAAAACAGGATATGGTAGAACTTGGTTAAAAAGAAATTTTGAAAAAAAGACTCTTGCTAAATGGGCACGGCAGACAGGCGTAGAAGGCTTTGATAGTATGTTTACCCTTGTCCAAGGGATGCTTAATCAACACCGTTTGCGTGATATTATCCAGAACTTTATTTATATCCCTGATACCTCCAAGAAAAATGAAAAAATAGTCTGTCGCTATCCGCAGTATTATGCAGCTCGGCGTTTATATGAAAACATAAAAAAAGTAGCCAAACCCCAAGGAAATGGCAAGGGAGGAACATATTTTGGAGCTACAGGCTGTGGCAAAAGCTTTACGATGCTCTTTCTCACTCGCTTACTGATGAAAAGTAAGCACTTTGAAAGCCCTACCATAGTACTCATCACAGACCGAACTGATTTAGATGAACAGCTCTCAAAGCAATTTACGAATGCAAAAAAGTATGTCGGAGATAATGGGATAGAAAGTGTAGAAAGCAGAGAAGATTTAAGAGATAAGTTACAAAACAGACAAAGTGGAGGAGTCTTTCTGACTACCATTCATAAATTTACAGAAGATACCCAGTTACTCACCCAAAGGAGCAATGTAATTTGTATCTCAGATGAAGCCCACAGAAGTCAAATCAATTTAGACCAAAAAGTAAAAGTAAGCTCAAAAGGGGTTAAAAAGACCTATGGCTTTGCCAAGTACTTGCATGACTCTCTACCCAATGCCACTTATGTAGGCTTTACAGGCACGCCCATAGATGCGACCTTAGATGTATTTGGTGAAGTGATAGATGCCTACACCATGACCGAATCAGTCAATGATGAAATCACAGTCAGAATAGTCTATGAGGGCAGAGCTGCCAAGATTATCTTAGACAATAGCGAATTACAGAAAATAGAAGACTATTATGAGCAAGCAGCCGAAGATGGTGCAAATGAATACCAAGTAGCAGAAAGCAAAAAGGCTACCACCACCATGAACACCATTCTAGGCGACCCAGACCGATTAAAAGCCTTGGCAAAAGACTTTGTAGTACACTATGACAATAGAGTAAATGAAGGTTCTACCGTAAAAGGCAAGGCAATGTTTGTCTGTAGCAGCAGAGAGATTGGCTATGAGTTTTATAAAAATGTCATTGTATTAAGACCTGAATGGGCAAAGGTAAAAATTGCGGAAGAGGGAGTTACACTGACTGAGGAAGAGAAAAAGGAAATCAAACCGATGGAGCGTATCAAAATGATAATGACCAGAAGCAAAGACGATGTAGAGGATATGTATAAGCTACTCGGCACAAAAGACTACCGAAAAGAACTAGACCGACAATTCAAAAATGAGAAATCTAACTTCAAGATTGCCATTGTGGTAGATATGTGGCTCACAGGTTTTGATGTACCGTTTTTAGATTCTATTTATATTGACAAACCCATCAGACAGCACAACCTTATCCAAACTATCTCAAGAGTAAACCGAAAATTCGCAGGAAAAAATAAGGGCTTAGTAGTAGATTATATTGGCATCAAGAAGTACATGAACCTTGCCCTAGCCAAATACAGCAAAGGCGATGAGAGTAATATTGAAGATATTAAAGCTTCTTTTATCGTATTCAGAGACCACTTGGATTTACTAGCAAAAATCTTCCATAAGTTTGATAGCACTAAGTATTTTGAGGGCAGCCCACTAGAGCAACTCCATACCCTAAATATGGCTGTAGAACACGTACAGAAGAGCAAAAAAATTGAAACTCGTTTTATGGATTTGGTCAAGCGGCTCAAAGCTGCTTATGATATTTGTGCAGGCAGTGAGCAAATAAGCCAAGAAGAGAGAGATTACACACACTTTTATTTGGCTGTAAAGCCCATTGTCTTTAAACTTACCAAAGGCGATGCCCCTGATACTGAGCAAATGAATGCCAAAGTAAGGGAAATGATAAAGGATGCCCTAGAAAGTGATGGAGTGCAAGAACTCTTTAAAATGGGTGATGACAATGAATCTGAGCAAGATATTTTTGATAAAGACTATTTGGCTAAGATTGATAAAATAAAGCTCCCCAATACCAAAATAAAACTACTCCAGCAGCTACTCGCCAAAGCTATTGGAGAGATAAAGAAAGTCAATAAGGTAAAGGGCATAGACTTCTCCAAAAAAATGCAAGCCTTGGTAGAAAAGTACAATGAACGCAAAGAAGATGATATTCTACGCAGTGAAGTATATGAAGATATGGCAGAACACCTGACCAACCTCATCTGGGAAGTTCAGAAAGAATTTAGTGCAGGAGATGAATTAGGGATTGATTTTGAAGAAAAAGCCTTCTATGATATTCTGAAAGACCTGTGTGTTAAGTATGATTTCCGCTACCCAGAAGACAAACTCATAGTGCTATCCAAGGCAGTAAAGAGCTTAGTAGATACACAAGCCCAATTTCCTGACTGGAGCAAGAGAGAAGACATTAAATCAGCCCTTAAAGTCGGGATAATTCTATTGCTAGATGAACACGGCTACCCTCCCGTAACAAGAGATGAAGTCTATAAAGATATTTTTGAACAAGCAGAGAATTTTAAGAGGAATCGGGGGTGAGGTGATAGATTTATTGATAACAAATAATTTTAAAAGACCAATAATTATGATAAACCCTGCACCTTTCCGCTTTGCGAGATTGGCTTTTGCTTATGATGATGAATGGTCAGGTACGGGAGAGGAATAACAGCGACTCATAAAACTAATAAGAATATGAAAAGTATCAGTGAAGCGATTAAAAGCTACTTGAAAAAGAAGACTAATTATGCAGTTTTGATTACAGGAAAGTGGGGTGCAGGAAAAAGCTATTACTATAAGAATGAACTAGCTCAAGAGATAGAGTCTGTAGAAAATTTAAAAGATGCCAAAAAGTATAAATCTATTCATATTTCACTATTTGGTCTGAAAAGTATTGAGGATATTCAGTCTCAGATTTTTATATCTATATATCCTTTATTTCAAGACAAAACTTTCAAAATCTCATCAGGCTTAGCAAAATCAGTTTTAAGAGGTTTGTTATCTGTGAGTAAGCTAGGTAAGCTTGATGATTATATCTCTGACCAAAATGTAGAAAATTGGATAAGTTATGATAATTTAGTGATATGCTTTGATGATTTGGAGAGAAAAAGTCCTATGCTACAAATATCTGATTTAATTGGTTTCATAAACTCATTAGTAGAGAATTATGGTGCAAAAATTATTCTAATTGCCAATGAGGGAGAAATAGAAGATGAAACCTATAAAAAGTATAAAGAAAAGGTAGTTGGTATAACCTTAGAGTACGTTCCAGATTTCAAAGAAAACTTCAAAATAATTGTAGAAGAAAGATATAAAAAAGCTGGGTTTAGTATGTTTTGTGAATTTTTGGAAGAACAAACAGAGCTACTCAATAAGTTGATTATTCATTGCGAAGAAAATCTGAGGACACTCATTTTTACAATGGATAAACTTCATGATATTTTTGCACTCATTGATAAAAATATTCCTGCCAATTCAGATAATCATGATGTAAAGCCCTTAATATTAAGAACTGCAATGCAGTTCACTTTTGCAATTGCAATCGAGTATAAAAATGGATTGATTACATACAATGAAAGAGAAAATCTTAATTTACCCAATACTTTTGGCAATATTTCAGACATTTATTTTACGGATGAAAGCAAACAATCAGAAAGTGAGAAGGAAGATGATTATCAAACTAGATTCATAAAAAAACACTATCCTGATGAAGGATATATTTTTTATGAATCTATTTATGCTTTTATAACAGCAGGAATTCCTTTTGATACATCTAAATTCTTTCAAGAAGTTAATGAGGCTTATCGAATAGAAGAAAATGAGATACCTGATTATCAAAAAACTTTTAACCAACTTAATTACCATCATTTTAATCAACTTGATGGGAAAACTTACCGAAAACTCACCAGAGAAATGCTTGATTATGCTGAACAAGGTTTGTATGGACTGAAAGAATATTTACCTATATTCCATTTTGCTCTACGTTTTGATAATCTTCTAAACTATAATATTGAAAAACTTAAAGCAAGAATTAAAAGGGGAATTGATATTGCGAAGTCAAGAGAAAAGTCTATCAGAGGTATAGGAGATTACCTAGATGGATATAAAAAATCGTCATTGAAAGAAGACCACCAAAAAATCCGTGAATACATCATAGAGGTAAATAAATCATTAGAAGAAGAGGAAAAATCTGAGCAAATACATGAATTTCTCAATCAACTAGAAATAGATTGGGAAGCATCATTTAAAGAAATAATGAATTATGATTCAAATTGGTATAGGACTCCTTTTTTACAAGATGCGTCAGTACATAAAATCTACCTGTTTTTAAATCGTGCAGAAATAAAACAATTACAGGAATTTATGCGTGTTGTAGCTTCTAGGTATGTTCCTGAGAATTGTGAAGAATTAAAGTCCGAGCTAATCTTTTTGGAAAAATTAAGTCAGAAACTAGCTCCAAAATCTAAAGTCAGGCAGAAAAAAACATTGGAAAACTACTTTCTTAATGAAGTTTATGCCCAAGTCAATACAGTAATTCAGAATATGAAAAGTACAATCCCAATATCTTAGTTTTGTTAAGTTAGAAATCGTAATAATAGTATCAGTAAAGGTTTTCTAAAACTAGGGAATGCTAGGTAGGTCATAAGCAGTTACTTCGCTATTATTTGAGAAAGATTCTTTGCCTGTTTTGGAGAGAAAATTAATAAGTGGTTTTAAAGTTGGATTATAGTGTTTCTAAGGTTTAGTAATCACTAATCCTGTTTCTTTGTATTCAAAATCTGCTATATATTTATTAGTTCCTTTACCTACAACGGAATCACTAAAAATTCTCCCTTCCCCATTTTCGGGAATGATTGTAATTGTAAAAGGTACTTCGTTTCTTTCTCGCATCGAATAGAAATTTACATAAATCTTATGCTCTCCCGCTGGCATTGCATCAAAATTAACATTTTCCTGTGGATTGCTTACCGCATTTTCACTACCTGCATTCTTATCTACGTCCAGTTCACCAATGACACCTTGATGCTCAACAGTCTTATTATTAAAAGCTATTTCTCTACCATCAGGAGTAACGATATGTAAATCTAAGTCATCAGTAGTATGCCAAGCTAGGTTTATTCTTAGTTTCCCACCTTGCCCTTGCAAACTAGATACACGAACTTGTTCTAGTCTGTTGATTTCTTGTTCTATTTCTTCTGTTTGAATTGGAGTCGCATTTCTTAATAATTTCTGCTTTTCAAAAATTACAGTATCAAACAGTTTATTTCTTTTATCTTCTTCTGTTTCTATTATTTTGCTTATTTCTGAAACGTCATTTTTTTCTTCAGGTAAGGTCTTTATAAATCTAATAAGCTGCTGTAAATTGATATAAACATAGTATAAAATAGGGGCTTCGCCTAATCGAATTACACCAAATAATATACTCGATTCCTTTTGCGTTTCATCTTTAAAGATACTTCTGTAGGGATAACAGGTTTCATCCTTTTTGAAATTAGCTAAATCCCTGTCAAATGTAATTACATACTTAGGTTTAAAATCAATTTCACCATTTGAGTTTTTACTAATTTCATCAATAATTTCTTTGTAAATATAAGTTTTCACAAAGTTTTTAGTTTCTACAAACTCTATTTCAGTTATCAACTTATCAGGGTCTAATGCTGAAAAATTATCTATCCCACCTCTTTCAGTGGGCAAGAAAAAAGCTTCTAAAATAGGCAAAATAAACCTCTCATTCACGGCTTTCCTTATTTGGGGTTTCAGTGAAGCAATAGGGTTAAATTGACTTAATATACTACTCGGCGAATTATGCTTAATTTGGTTTATCATAATGCGTTAGAAAGTTTAATGTAGTTTTCTTGTAGAGTTTTGAAGTTTATTTTTATAACCTTAATTTGACTTTTTTTAAATTCATTACTTGAAGAATCTGTTATATCAAGTCTTGATGCTTCAAAATCTAATTCATCAGAATAGTAAGGTATCCAAAATTCACTCGTGGTTTCAGAGTTTTCAAAGTTCTGCTGAACTGTCCATTCATAAATTAGCTGTTTATGAATATCCTCTTTGATTTTATTTTCTCCTTTCTCGTCAATGCTATTAGGATTATATTTTTCGTAATCCGACTGACGCATATATTTATAGTCTATAACAAATATTCCAGACTTAATGATTGATGGTTTGTAGTCAAAAATCCTATCTAAGGGAATAGATTGTATTTTTTGAGCAATTTCTAATTTGAAGTCTTTTAAGTCCTTTGCTAATATAGACTTAAAACTTGTATTTGTATTTTTTGATTGGAATAACAAACTATTTTCTAAAAACTGATTGTAAATTAATAATATTTCAGAGAGTAATTTGGCTACATTTGATTCAAAAGACAGAAAATGTAAATATATCTTACGATTATTTTTTTCTATAAGTTTATTACCTTTTATTTTAAATAATTTATCAAACATCTTATTACCACCATAATCTAACTTTTTAATTAAAACAAGGTCTGGTTTTAGATATCTTTTACGAGTATGATTGTTTAGTTGCAGTGAAAATGGATTTATCGTAAAATAATCACTTAATCCTAAGTCTCTACGTGTCAATAATTTACCTTTGATATCCGCAGATAACACTTGCGATAAATATTCATTTTCAGGATTGAGCATATAACTCTGGCACATATCTTCCCAAATGTCATAAAAATTATTAATGCCAAAGTAAACCCCGTCATTACTATCTTCTTGCCTTTCACCCATTAGAAAAGCCTCAATAGCCTCGTAGAAGTGCCAAAAATCCTCGTCTTTGTAAGTTGTTTTGCTATCAATTTCTTCAAATACGTTTTTGAGAATATTGATAGTATCGGCAAAAGTATCTTCTGTAAATAAGCTACTATTAGGCTGTAAGTAATTATCCTTAAATAAGTCTGTTAATTCAAACGCCCTATCAGGGACACTGTCTAACTCCTCTAATTCTTTTTTTATTTCTGTATAAATGAAACAAAAAAGTTGTATAATAGGGGGACTATCTTGTATCAATACACTTTTGGCAATATTCATTTCATCAAGATAAATCACATCATCATCAAGGTATATGGCTTGATGCATATATTTATGAATTTTTGAGTAATCTATTTCGTGTGAACGAACTTGTTTTTTCTCCAAAGAAGAAATACGTAACTCGTCATAGCCTTCTAAAATTTTGTCTAAGGCATTGAGTTTTCCATAAAAAACAACTTGCTCATTGTTTTCATTGACAAAACTAAAACCATTTTCAAACTCAAAAACACCATCTCGGTCTTTCGTTTTTTCTTCCTCTGTGAGTTGGTTGAGTTTTCGCACCTTGTATGTCTGAAAAGTGCGATACATTTTGAAAAAGAAGTTTTTAACCCTACTAAAAGAAGTAGGATTAGTTATTTCTGTTTCAAACGTATCAAAACCCAAAGGCAACCAAAATTCTAGCCTTTCGCTATTCTCTTTACGTTTTAAGCCCACAAAAGAATAACTTTTACGCCCACGTTGCTCGTCTGTTTTAATAAAATCTATATTGTTTAAGTCAAACATATCTTAGAATTGATTAGTCATAATTTTAGTTACAAACAATTCTACATTTTTACTAAAATCACCAAAAGTAACTAACTTTCTTTTGTTTTCAGCACTTAATTCGTCAAAAAGCAATTTAATAAGAGGGTCTTTATTGTTATTGAAAATACTATCCCAAACAAAAAAGAGTAATTTATTCTTAATCTTCTCCTCTGTAATTTCATCTTCATTTATGAAGCGATAACCTACCTGTTTATCTTCTATTTTTCTGACTTTGTCATAATTACTTTTGATAAAGTTATTGAGTCTATCAACAAAAGTACACCAATGATAAGTATCACCATTATCTAATTTAATACTCACACTTTGTAAAAGGTTTCGTTGACCTTCACTTTCAATCTCAATATATTCCCAATCCCACCTTCGTTTGAAAGCACTATCCATAAAATAAATGGAATTATCGGAGGTATTCATAGTGGCAAGAATAGACAAATTAGGAGGCAGGTAAATTCTACTGTTTTGTATATCCATTCTAATACCATCAACTCTATTTTGAAAAGTCATTAGATTTTTAACCCAAGCACTTTCATTGGGAAATTTATACTCATATTCGTTTTTAGCTAATTCTTTAAACTCAACTCCTATAAGTTTTAAAATAGTCATC
>JBBRUH010000251.1:0-8434 GCA_038248005.1 Cytophagales bacterium
AAAACAGCTAATTCGCCGTGCAGTTTACTTGAAATATCTTGATGCATGCGAAGGGGTGCAGGAGGCATTTTCATTATTTCTCCACGAAATAGTTCTATACGTTCATCAAACTGCCAAGTGAGATAATCAGCGTAGGTATAGGTTTTATCAGGATTAAGTATTTCCATTTTTTGAGATTGTTTTACCAAAAATACTCATTTAAAATCAATACCTGCCGAGATAACTCTCAGCAGGCATTGAAATAATACTACGCCCAGATAATAGTATCCTTTGATTCATACCACTTGTCAAACCTATTTGAATAGAGATCTTCTACTTTATTTCGTTTGATTTTGAGTGTAGGAGTCATAATACCTGTATCTATATTCCATTCATCACTGACTACTATCAGTCTATGGATTCGCTCATAAGAATATACTTGTTGGTTTACCTTCTCAAGAGAATCTTTTAGACCTGCTTCTACGGCTTCACGGCTTGCTTTTTTGCCTTCATCCGAAAGAGAAACTAAGCCCATAGGTTGTGGCATTCCTGAGCCTACTACACATATTTGCTCTATATGCCCATTCATTGCAAAGCCTGACTCTAAGGTAAAAGGAGATACATATTCGCCTTTGGCAGTTTTGAAGATTTCTTTGACTCGCCCAGTGATTTTTAGATAACCCTCTGAGTCTAGCAAGCCCTTATCTCCTGTATGTAACCAACCATCACGGATAACTTCAGCAGTCAGTTCAGGATTTTTATAATAGCCTTCCATCATCCAGTCAGATTTCATGAGGATTTCTCCTGTGTTGGGTTCTATTTTTAAATCTACCCCTGGCTGAGGCTTACCTACTGTTCCAAATTTAATATTATCCCCATACATAGAAGAACAGACTGCTGTATTTTCGGACATTCCATAGCCTTCACGAATAGGAATGCCAAGGGTTCTATACCATTTGAACAGACTTTCGGGCATCGGTGCTGCACCTGTTAGCACATATCTCGCACGGTCTAGCCCCAAACCTTTCTTGATTTTATTTTTGATAATGGTATTTAAGAGAGGAATTTTAAAGAAAAGGTTGAGTTTTTTAGCAGGTATTTTTGACAAGACTCCTTGCTGAAACTTAGTCCAGATGCGAGGCACTGCCAGAAAGTGTGTAGGGCTTGTTTCTGCTAGATTTCGTGCAAAAGTATCTAAGGATTCCGCAAAAGAGATACTTCCACCACTTACCAAAGCAGCAGCCTCTACCACCAATCGCTCTGCCATGTGATTAAGAGGAAGATATGAGAAAAAAGCAACAGGGTCTTCATCATAGCTTGTATGTTCTTTGACAGCATCGTGCACTGTAGCAAAGCAAAAATAACTCAACATCACTCCCTTAGGTACGCCCGTGGTGCCAGAAGTATAGCAGATGGTCATCAAATCGGAATGCTTGGGAACATAGTTTTCTTGAAGAGGCTCATTTTCTGCTATCAAATCATCCCACTTTGAGAAGCGTGGGTCTTCCACTTTTTTTGCTCCTGCATAAGGAGGATAGGTAATTACGGCTATAGATTCAGGAATTCCTGCTTTCATTCCTTCCCAATCATCTAGCTTGCCCACGAATAATACTTGTGTATCACTATGCTCTAGCACTTGTTGAAGCTGATCTGCTACCAAAGTAGGGAAAAAAGGCACAGAAACATGACCTGCCATCATAATCGCCAAATCATTCATAATCCAATGAACGCAGTTTTTGGAAACAATTCCGATGTGGCTCTTGGGAGCGAGGTTCATCGCTTTTAAAGCACTTGCCATACGCCGTGCTTGCTCACCTACCTCTTGCCAAGTATAATTTACCCACTCTTCGCCTACAGGCTGTCGCATAAAAATACCTTGTGCTTTGGTCTTTTCCCATTTGTAAAAATGCTCAATCAGTGTAGGCAAAGTACTAGCCTCCATTTTTTGCTTGCGTTGGGTTTCTATTTCTACTGTTTGCATGATTTATATTATTTTTTCTTGTAATTATACAAAAATTTCAATCACACAAATTTAAAATAAATTTCTGATTTTACTTTTATTTTCACCCAAAAAAATACGCTGTATCAGATGAAATATTAGTTTTCTTTCTGAAAATGCAAATAAAAGTAACCTTGAGCCTTGCTTCCTAGTGTATGTGCGCCTAAAAGTCCTCCGATTAGATGCCCTATCCAAATATTGGGGAGAAGACGATTTTTGAGTAAATATTGAAACCATTTTTTTTGAAATAAAGCTCTTGTATCTTTCTGAAACCTGAGCAAATTGGGCATCACCTCATTGGAAAGGTCTTGTTTGCTTACCAATTTTAGTCCTTGCTTACGAGCTTCACTGATTACTTCCTCTACATTCCACCAAGCCTTCACCGCAAATGCAGCCGCAGAAAGTTGAATGGCTTGCTTCAGTTCGGGTATAGACTCTTCAAGCTGTGGCAAGCAAAAAGCATCAAATACCACAAAATGCCTTGAGGAATCTAAGTTTTGAGCAATGCTTTGCAATACTTTTTCTAAATCCGTTATATAACAAAAACTTTCTACTGCATACATCAAATCACTGGGAGAAGTCCAGTAAGTTGGCTCATGCCAGTCTCCAGGAGCATAGCTTAGATTGGCTATACCTTTAGACTTCTTTCTTGCAAATCTCAAATGAGAAAGTGCTGGGTCTAAGCCTTTAAACTTTGTGTGAGGATGTTTTTTTGCCAATAAAAGGCTATTGAAACCCATTCCACAGCCTATCTCTAAACTGCGAGTGAGTTGGTGCGTTTCTATAAGACTTGAAATATAATTGGCTTGTGTATGCAAGGCATCATAATGGTTGTCTGCTCCTCCTTCTAAATACAAGGGAAAGTGCATCGCTCCTTGCTTAGAGTGAAACTGACGGTAAAAAAAAGCCGTCATCTGAAAATATCGTTTGACTTGCTGAGAAGTCATCTTCTTGTTTATAAATCCCTCATAATCAAATAATTGAGTAACTAAATCTAAATCTTCTTGGAGTGTATTCATCTTTTGCACTTATTTTTTTTCAAAAATAGGGGCATAATTTTTAGAAAAAAACACTCCAAAATTTTTATTTATAAGAAATCTGTATTTTATTTGCAATCCAATTACGGGAAGATGGCCCTGTAGCTCAACTGAATAGAGCATCTGACTACGGATCAGAAGGTTTCAAGTTTGAATCTTGACAGGGTCACAAAAATAAAAAAACGCTCAGAAATCAGATTTCTAGGCGTTTTTTTATGTCTTAGTATCAATGAGTGGTGAGTTTTTATAACAAGATAACCAATAACTTATCTCTTACTTAGTAATGGTTTGAAAATAAAATAGACATTTATCTTAACCAAAATGCTCATTATCAATAACTTAATAATCTAATAATTAATAACTTATCTCCTACTTAGGTAGATTACTTCATAATCATCACAAAAGTCCCTATAATAATTAAACCTGCACCGATTGCCGTTTTTAAATTCAGTGCTTCCCCCAAAAAAACAATTGCTAAGACGATGGTTAGGGCTACACTTAGCTTGTCAACGGCTGCAACTTGCGATACATTTCCTAATTGAAGGGCTTTGAAATAGAACAGCCAAGATAAGCCTGTTGCAATTCCTGAAATGACCAAAAATGTAATCCCCTGTCTTGATACAGAACTGATTCCTTTGGCTTCCCCTTTTGCTAGTATAATTATCCAGATCATTATCAAAATGACAACCGTTCTTATTCCTGTTGCAAGATTTGAATTGATGTTCGCTACGCCTTGCTTGGCAAAAATAGCCGTCAGAGAAGCGAAAATGGCTGATAGTATTGCATAAATCCACCACATATATATTGAGTTTTGTTCAAATCTAAAACGCTTATCTTATCATAGATAAAAACAATCGTTCTTCTCTAAACATTCCAAAATTATAGGGAACAAGAGTGTGGTTGCTTGTATAGCTCTGATTTGCTCAGCTCAAAATAGTTTTTTTCATTTTGATAGGCTTATGAGGATAGACCTCTCGCAATTGCCTGTGTCCTCACAGGCGATTAGTTGGATTTGAGCAGAACACTTTATTAAACTTCAAATATCCCTACTAGAAGATACTTAGGATTTAAAACAAACAAAGCTTTGGACTCATGTAGTTAGTGTCAAAATGACTATAAATCACCTCTCATCCTTTTACTAACATCACAACAATTATTTCTGAAATACCAATTTCTAAATAGAATATAAAATTTTTCACCTAATTATGATATATTATTTTTTGTTTGCTCCTTAGTAATGCTTTCAAAATGAATCACTCATTTAGCTTTTAAAACACTCACTATCAGATTATTACGAATTTATCGTCCATCACTTATAGCTCATCTCTCACTTAGTAAGCCCTTGCCAAGCTACCGGCCATATAATTGATAAAGGCTTTATTGACCACACGGTTACCTCCTGATGTAGGATAATTACCTGTAAAATACCAATCTCCTGAATGATTAGGGCAAGCCAAATGCATGTTCTCTACTGTCTGGTAGATTACCTGAAAATCAGCTTTAATATGCTCATTTGATATAATCTCTGCTATCTTTTCTGAAACCTGTGTTTGGGTAAAAGGAGCATATAAATCTTGTGCAAAATTACGCTCTCCGTCTCTGCCTTGCTCTACAGCTTCGGCACATTGTGCTAAGGTATGCTCTAATAAATCTTCTTGCCCTGACTCCTCAATAAGTGCTATCACAGCCCTAAAAGCCACAAAATCACGCATTTTAGACATATCTATCCCGTAGCAATCAGGAAAACGAATCTGTGGAGCAGAAGAAACAATAATAATTTTCTTGGCTTCCAGACGGTCTAGCATTTTCAGAATGCTTTTCTCTAAGGTAGTGCCTCTTACGATGGAGTCATCTATCAAGACGATTGTATCTTTTTGCTTCTGAATGACTTCATAAGTAGTGTCATATACGTGGGCTACTAATTCATCTCGGTGTTGGTCGTCTGTGATGAATGTACGAAGTTTTACATCTTTGATAGCCAGCTTTTCTACACGTGGGCGATAAGATAAAATTTTATCTAGCTGTTCGGGGCTAAGTGGATCGATGTCTATGCCTTTTTGTTTACCGTCCAAAATCATCTCCTTGCGGTATTTGATAAGGTATTTTTCAATGCCCTGCATCATCCCTAAAAAGGCTGTCTCAGAAGTATTCGGTATATAAGAAAAAACGGTGTTCTCTAAATCATAATCAATAGCTTCTAGCACTTGTTTGCAGACAAGCTCTCCGAGTTTTTTTCTTTCGTTGTAGATAATGGGGTCTGAGCCTCTTGAGAAATAAATTCGCTCAAAGCTACAAGATGTTTTGAGCTGCGGCTCTATAAATTTTTGCTCAGAATATTCACCTGATTTTTCAATGATGAGTGCATGCCCTGGCTTTACTTCCTGAATCTCACTATATTCTATGTTAAAGGCAGTCTTAATGGCAGGTTTCTCAGAAGCTACCACGATGATTTCATCATTGGCATAATAATAGGCAGGTCGGATTCCATTTGGGTCTCTTGCCACAAAAGCAGCTCCATAACCCGTAATCCCTGCCATAGAATAACCGCCATCAAAATCTTTGCAAGAGCGTTCTAATACTCTTTGAAGGTTAATCTCATTTTCAGCGATTTGATTGATTTCTTGGCGATTGTATTGGTCTTTGTATTTGTCGTATATTCGGCGGTTTTCTTCATCCAAGAAATGCCCTATTTTCTCTAAAACAATGACCGTATCTACCTTATCTTTGGGGTGTTGCCCAAGCTCTACAAGGCGATCAAAAAGCTCATCTACATTGGTCATGTTAAAGTTACCAGCCAATACTAGGTTGCGGCTTCGCCAGTTGCTTTGTCTCAAAAATGGATGACATTGCTCTAAGCTATTGCCTCCATGTGTGCCATACCTGAGATGCCCTAGCAATACCTCTCCCATAAAAGGTACATCTTCTTTGGCATGCTGTGCATCTGCGATGGTATAAGAAAACCCTTCTAAATCAGGCGTGATGCGGTCATCTATTTTTTTGAAGAGGTCTTCGATAGGTTGCTCTGCGGTGGAGCGATAGCGGCTAATGTATCGCTTGCCAGGGTGAACATCTATTTTGACATTGACAACCCCTGCACCGTCTTGACCACGGTTATGCTGTTTTTGCATTAGTAGATAAAGTTTTTTGAGGGCATAGCGGTAAGTGCCATACTTTTCTACGTAGAACTCAAAGGGTTTTCTTAATCGAAGGAGAGCGATTCCACACATAATAAAGAGGGCTTAGTGATAAAAATAGATATAATTTATAACAAATATCAGAGTAAGATTATTCCCACAACTTATCTTAGCGTAAGTTTAAATGATAAATTGGAGAAAATCAAGTATCAAATCAGGTCTAAAAAACAATACTATCACTGGTGTTACTAATAGGATAAGCAACACTTGGTCATAATATTGAAAAATTAATTCGTTATTTTCACCTTCTTTTTCTTTCATGAAAAGATAATAAGGAATTTTTAAATAATAGAACAGTGAAACGGCTGCATTGAGTAACCCATACACAAATAAAAACATCAAAAGAGGAGAAGATGTTAGCAAATAAGCTTCCCAAAGAGCTGAAAAAATAAGTAGTTTGGCAGTAAAACCTGCCATGGGTGGAAGCCCTACCAAAGAAATAGCCAAGACCGTAAACAAAATGGCTGGCAAAGGTTTGATTCTGCCTAGACCTTGTAAGTTTTTTAAATCTTCTTTTTGTCCAGAACCTTGAGCATACATCTCTACCAGAAGAAAAGCTCCAAAATTGGTAAGCAAATATACGATGCTATAAAAAATAAAACTTTTAAGCCCTAGCTCACTATCTACTACCAATAGAATCATCATAAATCCTGCCTGAGCAATGGAAGAGTAAGCTAAAAGTCGTTTTAAATTGGTTTGCCAGAGTGCTGAAAAATTACCTAAAGTAATCGTAGCGATTGCCAGCAAAGCGAATACCTCAGCCAATGTAATCTCTCCTTTAAAAAGACCTGAGGGAAGAGTAAAGCCAAGCCGAGTAAACTCATACAACAGAAATAAAGCCGCTATCTTCGGGGCAGTAGAAAAAAATGCCACGATAGGAGTAGGACTTGCTTCATAGACATCTGGAATCCAGATATGAAAGGGTACAATGGAAATTTTAAAAAGTAAACCTCCTAGACTAAACAACAGTGCAAGTCCTAGGGCAGTATTATTGGCTTGTGCGATTCCTATGGCAAAATCTTCTCCCACAAAATCAAGTGTGCCTGTGAAACCATACAGTAGAGACATCCCATAAAGCATAATCCCTGAAGACAATGCTCCTATCAGTAAATACTTAATCCCACCTTCGGCACTCTGCCGATTTAGCCCGAAGGAAGCTAAAAGATAAGAGCTAATAGAAACCAATTCTAAAGAGATATAAATCATCAATAAGTTGGCAGACATCACTAGAAGACACAGTCCCAAAGTTACTGACCAAAGCAAGGCATAAAATTCGCCTCTTGGCAGTGTTTTACTTTTAAGAAAGCCAGACTGAGGTAAGATGAGTAAGGTGAGAATAGAACAACTGATAATCAGAATTTTAAAAATCCAGATGGAGTAACTTAGCCTTAATAAACCTAAGAAAAATACTTTCTCTTCTTGGATAGGCGTTGCTACAAAAGCACATATCACCCCTATAAAACCGATTAAGCTAAAAAAATACAGCCAGTGTTTCGCTCTCTCTTTAAAGAGAATATCAAGTGCAATTACTCCCAGAAAACCAAAAGCCAGCAAGATTTCAGCAAATAACCAAGGAGAACCTGTGATGATTTCTGCTAATTTTTGAGGAAGATTTTGGAGTAATTCCGAAGAAAACATCTAAGGAGATTTAAGGATTAAATATTTTCAAAAATTTATCTCTTTTCCAGAGTTAGTAAACCATAAGAAAAGATGAATAAACACAAATGCAAAACTAGTGAAGGTTTTGCATTTATACCTAATTATTTTGTAAGACTGACTTATTTATTCATCAACTAGAATTTTACTTTTTTTGTGCCTTAATCACAATGCTCAAATCAGCTTCATTGCCCAGAATCATACTCCATCCACCTACATTAAAATCACGTCTATTGATAGAGAATGTCCCTTCAAAAGTAGCCAATTTATCTTGTTGAGTAAATTTGAAAGGCATTTTGATGCTTTTGGTAACATCTCTAATCGTTAAATCAAAATAACCAATATAACTGCTACCATTCTTTTCTAACTTGGTAGAAATCATTTTTATCTTAGGATATTTTACTGCACTAAAATAATCATCACTACGCAAGTGAGTATCACGGGCATTGATTCCTGTATCTATGGTTTTGGTACTGACTGTCGCTGTGATTTTGCTTTTGCTGAGCTGCTCAGGAGAAAAATTAATATCAGTCTCTAATCCATCAAAAGAACCATTGACATTGAGACCT
>JBBRUH010000252.1:0-8426 GCA_038248005.1 Cytophagales bacterium
ATCAGTAACCCAATAATTAATAACTTAAGTAAATAGTCAAAATTAGTTTACATTTTGATATTACTATAAAAATCGGATTATCAGTATTTTAACAGAATAACTTACCTCTTACCTATACTTTCTCAGCTTCGGGTTGTTTGGCTAGGCTCATAATCGTATTTTTTCCTAATTGATACATGTGAACTTCATCAGGCCCATCGGCTAGACGTATGACACGAGCCGAGGCAAAGTATCCAGCAAGAGGAGTATCTCCACTTAAGCCCATTCCACCAAAAGATTGAATGGCTCTATCTACCACACGCTGAGTCATGCTTGGAGCTACGATTTTAATCATGGCTATTAAGTCTTTTGCACCTTTGTTACCTGCTTTGTCCATCATACTAGCAGCAGAAAGTGTAAGTAATCTAGCTTGCTCTATCTCACAGCGAGAAAGTGCTACATCTTGGCGAATGCTGCTAAAATCTTTAATGGCTCTGCCAAATGCTATACGGTCAGTTACTCGCTGACTCATTAGCTCTAGAGAACGCTGTGCCATCCCTACTAAACGCATACAGTGGTGAATACGACCTGGCCCAAGACGACCTTGTGCAATAGCAAAACCCATGCCCTCTCCTACTAAGAGATTTTCTTTGGGTACACGGACATCTTTCAAATCTACCTCTGCATGTCCAAAGGGAGAATCTACCCCTCCAAAAACAGATAAAGGACGCATTACGGTTACACCAGGGGTATCACGAGGGACTATAATCATACTTTGTTGGCTATGTCTAGGTGCTTCGGGATCAGTTTTGCCCATAACTATCATGACCTCACATTTAGGATGCATGGCACCAGATGACCACCATTTGCGACCGTTGATGACATACTCATCACCATCACTAACGATAGAGGTTTCTATATTGGTAGCATCAGAAGAAGCTACTGCAGGCTCAGTCATTAAGAAAGCAGAACGGATTTCTCCATTCATTAGAGGTTTCAGCCAACGGGCTTGTTGCTCAGGACTACCATACTTAGAGAATACTTCCATATTACCTGTATCAGGTGCGGCACAGTTAAAGACCTCCGAAGACCAAAGCACACGACCCATCATCTCTGCAAGGGGAGCATATTCTAGGTTGCTAAGTCCTGGGCTTAAATCACCGTACTCTTTAGGTAAGAATAGATTCCAAAGTCCAGCAGCTTTTGCCTTTGCTTTGAGGTCTTCCATACCTGGAAACACCTTCCAGAAGTTTTCGTGATTATTTACAAAAGATTCATACTCATGCTCAATAGGATAGATATGCTCATCCATAAATTGCCCGAGTTTGGCTTGTAATGATTTTATTTTATCAGAATATTCGAAATTCATAATTAGTTTGTTTATTAGTTTAGTATTTTTCTAAAAGTTTTGTTTGTTGTTGGATAGCTTCTTTAAATTCAGATTTAAGTCTAGTAACCAACTCTTTGACAGGCAAAACATCACGGATAGAAGTAACTCCCTGCCCTGCTGACCAGATGGTTTTCCAAGCTTTTGCTTCGGCTTCGGCAGCATTTAGTTCTTTTCCAAAATCTACTTTGGCTTTTTTATCCCAGACATCTTTGGTGATTCCCATAGACTCAAGGCTCATTCTTAAAAAATTGGCATTCACTCCTGAAACTGCAGCTGTATAGACAATGTCAGAAGTACCACTTTTGATAATCATATCTTGGTAAGCTTCATCTGCTTGGCTTTCGGTAGTATTGATGAATCTTGTGCCTAAGTAAGCAAAGTCAGCCCCCATTTGCATGGCACTTGCGATGTCTCGCCCTGTGCTAAGGCAACCTGATAAGAGGATGGTTTTGTCAAAGAAGCTACGAATTTCGTGGATAAATGCCGCAGGGTGCAGTGTGCCAGCATGTCCTCCTGCTCCTGCACACACTAGAATCAATCCATCTACACCTGCTTCAGCTGCCTTCTCGGCATGTCTGCGATTGATTACATCATGAAATACAAGTCCACCATAACTATGCACCGCATCTACTACTTCTGAGACTGCTCCTAGAGAGGTAATTACGATGGGCACTTTGTGTTTGACGCATATTTTAAGGTCTTCTTCTAGTCTATCATTGGTATGATGGACGATAAGATTTACACCAAAAGGTGCTGCAGGCTTGCCATTCTCTTGGGTGTAACCCTCTAAAGCTTCATTAATTTCTACGAGCCACTGCTCAAACCCCTCACTGCTGCGGTGATTAAGAGCAGGGAAAGTACCAATAATTCCATTTTTACAACATTCAATTACCAGTCTAGGTCCCGATATAAGAAACATCGGTGCTGCTATGACTGGTAGCGAAAGATTTTGATTGATCATAAGTTTAATTCAAATTAAGTTTATTGCTATTATGCAATTTTAACAAAATTAAACAATAAAATGATAGCCCCCTAACCGTCAAAGGGAGAATTTTTCAAGACAGCACGTTGAAACTACTTTTAACTATAATTCTGAAAGCTATCTAAACCTAAAAGGAAAAATTCTAAAAATATATGATACAAGTACTGTTATTTGACACTGATACTGTTTTTTCTCCTATTAGAAGAATCTCTTTCGATGAGATGAGTCTTAAGAGTTTCTGTTCGGTGTGTGATAGGCTTATCTTTCTGGCTTAGTTTTATTTCATTTAAAAGTATTTCTACGGCTACTCTACCCATTTCTTCTCCTGGCTGATATACTGTGGTCAAGCTTGGTTCTATTACTGAAGCCATTTTAAAATCATTAAAACCGATGATGGCTATTTCTTCTGGAATTTTGATTTTATTTTCTTTGAGTGCCACCAAAGCTCCTACAGCGGCCATTTCTGAACCTGCAAAAATACCATCTGGTAATGTAGGAAGAGTTAGCATGTTAGATGTTTGTTCATAACCATCCTCATAGCTCATCTGCTGACACTCGAAGACAAGATTGGGGTCAAAAGGAATCTTATGTTTTTTGAGTGCTTTTAGATATCCTTCATAGCGAGCTTTCACATTAGAAGGTGCATCAGGCCCTTTGATGTGGGCAATGCGTTTACAACCTTGCTTAATAAGATGCTCTACAGCGTGAAAAGCTCCCTCAAAATCATCTACTACTACTTTAGAAACCTCTAACTCATCACAGATTTTATCCATCAATACCACAGGTACTTGATAATCTAAGAACTCCTTTAAATGCTCATACTCTTTTGTTTCGTTAGAAAGGCTAATCAATAAACCATCTACTCTGCTTGAAAACAAAACACCTGCTTCTCTCACTTCTCTTTGGTAATTTTCATTGCTTTGGCAAATTACCACACTGTAGCCTTCTTCATCTGCTTTTTCCATAATACCACTGATAACAGAGGAAAAAAAATTATGAATAATATTCGGGATAATGACTCCTATAGTATTAGATTGATTTTTTCGGAGATTGAGGGCGATGGGGTTGGGTCTATATTTCATTTCTTTGACCATCTCTAAGACAGCTTTCTTAGTCAGTGGACTTATATCGGGATAGTCTTTGAGAGCCCTAGAAACAGTAGCTGCGGTAATACCTAGCTTTTTAGCAATGTCTTTGAGAGTAACAGGATTTCCTTTCATTATGTGTTTTTAGTGTTCATCAAAAGCACATTATTTTTAAGTGTTTTTGATGTATTTGTTATGGTTCTAATCTTCATTCTTTATCTTTAAGAATAATTCATCTTATAAAAGGATTGTCTTTTTATAAAAAAAAGAAGAAAAATTACATACAAATATGATATTTTTTTATGTTAAAATAGCATTATCTTACATGATTGATATTGTACTTTTTCAATACTTTTTTGACAAATACTTCCTTTCCATATCTAATATTAGCCGACTAAATATGATATTTTTAAGTTACTTATCAAAAATGATTCAAGAGTATTTTAACAATCATTTGGCATCTATTTGGGTACGAAATCGGTTACGCAATGATTTTTATCAAAAATATCCTTTTTATTCTTGTTTTATTCAAAAAATATAACTAAGATTATCTAAGGTTTTTAAAGTACTTTCTTAAAGTCATTCTATATATAAAAAGACAAGGGTATTTTGTAGAGTTTTACAATTGAATTATTCCAATATATATTATTTGAATAGTAAACTCTTAAAAAATAACTTTATCTCCTATATTTAAAATAGAAAAAAGGGAAATATTTTAAAATACAAGACCAAGTATAATTTAAATAATCAAAAGACAAACTAAATGAAAAAGTATTTTACGTTATTTTTCACCATTTTGCTGACTGCAGGGATTGCTTTCTCCGCCTCAGCACAAAGCATCACAGGTACTATAATAGATGTTGCTAGTAACACACCTTTACCAGGAGTTACAGTATTACAAAAAGGCACTACCAACGGTACAGTTACTGATACAGACGGTAAGTTTTCATTAACTCTCCAAGCTGCGGGTACTAAAACTTTGCTTTTCTCTTCTATTGGATATAAAACTCAAGAAGTAGAAATAGGCAATCAGACCACTTTTTCTATTTCTTTAGAAGAGGATATAGCATTACTTGCTGACATCGTGGTAGTAGGCTACGGTGAGCAAGATAAGAGAGATATAACAGGTGCAATTTCATCAGTTAAATCTGAAGATTTTAATGCAGGGGTAATCTCTTCTCCTGAGCAACTCATACAAGGACGTGCAGCAGGTGTGCAGATAGCCTCTACTAGTGGTGAGCCAGGAGCAGGAGTCAACATTCGTATTCGTGGTACATCTTCGGTGCGTAGTGGAAACAACCCTTTATATGTAGTAGATGGTGTGCCACTAGCAGGTAATGATACCCAAGCAGGTGGTCAAGACTTTGGTTTAGGAACTAGTTCTGCTCGTAACCCACTTAATTTCTTAAATCCGAACGATATTGCCAGCATTGACATCTTAAAAGATGCTTCTGCTACGGCTATTTATGGGTCTAGAGGTGCCAATGGAGTTGTATTAATTACTACTAAGAAAGGAACAGGAGGAAAAGGAACGCTAGATTACTCTTATGCAGTAAGTGCAAGTGTGGTTGCTAAGAAATTTGATTTACTAGATAGACAAGGATATCTTAGTGCTATTGAAAGCTTTAACGGAGCAGCAGCAGCAGCAAACCTTGATGGTGGTGCAGACACAGACTGGCAAGATGAAATTTACAGAACAGCAATTACTCAAAATCATAATTTATCTTATGGTGCAGGAGATCAAACGAGTAACTATTTATTCTCTGTTAGTTATATGGATCAAGAGGGAATTGTAGAAAGAAGTAGTCTAAAGAGATTTACTGCTCGTTTTAATGGCACTAAGCAATTTATGGATGGTCGTTTGATTATTGCAACTCAATTAAGTATTTCTGAAACAATAGATGGTAATGTACCTATCACAGACAATGCTGGTTTTGAAGGAGATTTAATAGCTAACTCCATTAAATTTAACCCTACTCAGCCTGTTAGAAATCCTGATGGTTCTTTGAACCAACAATTTGGACCTAATGAATTAAATCCTATTGCTCTGTTGGAGTTATCAAAAGATTTTACCAACACCATTAGAGCATTGGGAAATATCTCAGCAGAATTTAAAATTACTGATGGATTGTCTTTTAAAACTGTGGTTGGTCTAGATCGTTCATTTGCTAGTCGTAAAGCAGCTTATTCTAGAGATTTAATCTCACAAGCAACTCAACCTAGTCCTACGAGAGAGGGAGGAAGAGCTTATTTTAGTGAGAACCAAGTGAATAATCAACTGTGGGAAAACTATTTCACCTACAAGAAAACCTTTGGTAAAGTAAGCTTGAATGCCTTGTTAGGGTATTCATATCAGTCGTTTAACTCAAACTTTAATAACGTTGAATTGGCTAATTTTAGAACAAGCGACCTAGATCAAATGATTAATAATTATGCCTCAGTAAATGTAAGAACACCTAACTCTATAGTTCCAACAAATTCTGGAAATGTTACTGATGAATTACAATCTTTTTATACTCGTGTAGAGATGGGTATTAGTAATAAATATTTATTCACAGCAACTGTAAGGATGGATGGTTCTACTAGATTTGGGCCCAACAATAAATATGGTATTTTTCCAGCTTTTGCTTTTAAGTGGAGAATTATTGAGGAAGCTTTTGTTCCTGATTTTTTCTCTGATTTGAATTTAAGAGCAAGTTTTGGGGTAACTGGAAATCAAGAAATACCATACTTCTTATATGCACCAAGAGAAAGATATCAGAATTGGGATATTAATAGTGGTGGAGATTTAGGAGGTGGGGGATTAGATCAGGTATCTAACGCTAACCCAGATTTGAAATGGGAAAGTACTGCACAATTCAATGTAGGTCTTGATTATGGATTTTGGAATAATAGAGTTACTGGTTCAATAGATTTCTATCGTAAAAGTACTACTGACTTATTGGCTTTTATACGTTTTGCTGAGCCTAATGTTATCCCATTTAGATTTGAAAACATAGATGCAAATATCGTAAATACAGGTATAGAATTTTCTATTAATGTGGTAGCAGTAGATACTGATGATTTTGAATGGAGAGTAGGCGGAAATGTTGCTTATAATGATAACCTAGTCAAAAGAATGAATACATCATTTGATACAGGTGTTATCAATGGACAGGGTCTAACAGGTGCTTTTGCACAACGTATAGCACAAGGGCAACCATTGTATGCTTTCTTTTTAAGAGAATTTGGTGGGTTTGATGGAACTGGAAACTCTATTTATCCTGAAGGAGATGTGCAACAATTTGTTGATGCTAGTCCGCTTCCTATCATAGTAACAGGGATTAGTAATGACTTTAAGTACAAAAACTTTGATATGAATATTTTCTTTACAGGTCAATTTGGGCAGTATGTATATAATAATACACAAAATGCTTTCTTTACTGCAGGTGCTTTAGCAGGTGGGCGTAATGTAACAACTGATGTAATAGGAAATGGAGAAGATAGAGGAAACTCACCAGATGTATCTACTCGTTTTTTGCAAAAAGCTGATTTTTTAAGATTACAAAATGTAACCATTGGTTATAATCTAAATGTAAAAAGCAAAATGTTCTCATCTTTCCGTTTCTACATCAATGGACAAAACCTATTTGTAATTACAGGATATGATGGTCTAGACCCAGAGGTAAGTGTCAATAAGCAAATTAATGGTGTACCTTCTGCTGGGATTGATTATACTGCTTTTCCTCGTGCTAGAACCTTTACTTTTGGAGTAAATGCAAGGTTTTAACAAAACAATTTGCATAGATAATGTATTAAATAGTAATATAATAACTTTAAATAATTTAAAAAGATGAAACAATTAAATAAACTCTTTAAGCCTATTCTTTTGATTGGTTTTTTATGTACAGTAAGTTGTACAGACTTAGAAGTAGAAGCAACTGATTCTGCTTTGGTTGATACTGAAGGAGGAAACGCAACAACAAATGTAACGGAATTATTAGCATCTAATTATACAGATTTAGGTGCTTTCACAGATCAAGCTGGTATTTATTCCCTTTATACTCATACATCAGATGAGATGATACCTCCTACTCGTGGTACTGACTGGGGTGATAATGGAGTATGGAGAACTTTACATACACATAATTGGAGTTCAACACATGATTTTGTGTTAAGTGCTTGGAATCAACTTAATCAACGTTTATTCAAAGCAACACGTATTCTAGCATCTAATCCAAGTCCACAACAAGGGGCAGAGGCTAAGTTCTTAAGGGCTTTTTTTATGTGGCATATCATGGATTTATATGGCAAAGTTCCTTTTAGAGAGGCAAATGAAGGAGGTGATATTGATCCAAGAGTACTCACAAGAGCAGAAGCATTTGATTTTATCATTGCTGATTTAGAGTCTGCATTACCTAACTTACCTAGCAGAGGCCCTAATGCTGTGAATGCACAAGCCTCCAAAGCTACTGCCAATGCACTCTTAGCTCGTTTATACTTAAACAAAGCAGTGTATATGCAGCCTTTAGAAAGTGCTGTTGGTCCCTATACTTTTGCGTCAGCAGATATGGACAAAGTCATTCAACATGCAGATGCAGTAATAGCAGAAGGATATTCTCTTGAGGCTGATTACTTTACCAACTTTACTACCAATGCAGATAATGAGGTAATATTTACAAGCCCTGAAGGAAGCCCTGAAAATAGATGGAGAATGACCTTACACTATGATACACGACCTGATGGATGGAATGGTTTTGCCACTTTGTCTGAGTTCTATGCCAAATTTGAAACCAATGATAACCGTCGTTCAGCACCTTCTCCTGTAACAGGGAACAATAACGGCATCAAAAAGGGTTTTCTTATTGGTCCTCAAACCCTTAATAATGGAGCTCCAGTTTTGAACTCAAGACAAGGTAACATTCAATTGAATTTTAAACCCCAAGTAACAATTTTGGGTGCTGCAACAGATGAAGGTATCCGTGTAATTAAATATCACCCATCTGACCAA
>JBBRUH010000253.1:0-8422 GCA_038248005.1 Cytophagales bacterium
ACAAACCCCAACTAGATGATTACAAATCCCGACTAGATGATTACAAATCCCGACTAGATGATTACAAATCCCGACTAGATGATTACAAATCCCGACTAGATGATTACAAATCCTGACTAGATGAGACTAATTCTCACTTTCTTCTTTTTAAGCTTGCTATTGTTGGTTTTTTCTATGAGTATTTCAGCTATCTCGGCGTGTACGCCTACATAAGTGCAATTTTGTTTGACTTCAATAAGTCCGAGTTGTTCTTTTTGAATTTGACCTTGCTTAATTAATAAACCAGCGACATCTCCTTTTGATATTTTATCTCGTCTCCCTCCTGTAATGTACAAGGTTTTCCATTGTGTAAGTGGAGAAAGTGTAGCTTTTTGTAGGTCTTCAATATTTAGACTCTCTGGGGCAATTTCCTGAATAAAATCTGGCAATTCGTCTTCTTTCCAATGCAGGATATAGGCAATGCCATCACGGTTCATACGGGCAGTTCGTCCATTTCTGTGGGTAAATTCTTTATTGCGTAGTGGAAGGTGATAATGCAGAATAAATTTTATCTCAGGAATATCAAGCCCACGAGCCGCCAAATCAGTTGCTAGAAGGAGTTGATTTGTACCATTTCTAAATTTAATCAGTGCTTGCTCTCTGTCAATTTGCTCCATATCTCCGTGAAAGCACTCATGGTAAATATGATTCTCATTCAAAAAATCACTTACCCGCTCTAGTGCATCCTTGAAATTGCAAAAAATAATACCAGGTTGGTCACCAATAAAAGCCATTACTTTTCCTAAAGTTTCTAACTTATCTTTTTCGGGCGAAAGAATTGTTTTGATAGTGAGTTGAGAAACACCTTCTTGAAGGTAATCAATAAGCACAGGTTCTTGTAAGCCTACAAAGTCTGGTATTCTGACATCAATAGTGGCTGAAGTTAGAATCCTTTGTTGCACATTGGGGAGCGTTTCAATAATCTCGCTCATTTCCTTTTCAAAACCTATTTCTAATGATTTATCAAACTCATCAAGCACAAGGGTCTTGATATACTCCAAAGGGAAATTATCTCTTCTGAATCTATCAGCTATCCGCCCAGGAGTACCAATAAGAATGGCAGGTCTGTGCTTTAAATCTATCTTATCAAGTGCCCCAGCACGTCCACCATATACGGCATTCACCTTAAAGCCTGAGCCCATTTTTCGAACTACCTGTTCTATTTGTTGAGCCAACTCACGAGAGGGAACAAGTACTAGGATTTGAATCTCTTCGCAGTTGGCATCCAGTGTTTCTATTAAAGGCAATAGAAAGGCAAGGGTTTTACCCGTTCCTGTGGGTGAAAGCAAGACCACATCCGACTTCAATCGTATCGTCTTACCTGCCTCCTCTTGCATAGGATTTAGGGCTGTAATTTCAAATTTATTGAGAATAGAACCTGTGAGCTTATCGGCGGAAATTTCTTGTTGATCTTTGATGATTTTTGTTATTTAATGAATATTCTATTAATTTGAATTCTCTCCATTGCTTTACTTCAAATATAGAATAAAACTCTGATAATAATAGTGTATGGATTGTAATCAGCCAAAAGACACACTGTCTTTTGGCTGAGATTAGTCTGATATTGTAAGGGAAGATGCTTGGAGTATGGGTTTTTTTGAAATTATTTTAGGTATTTGTTTTTGGCTCAAGCTGATTTGTCCTAATGATAAGATATAATGCAAAATCAACTGCTACTCCTTGAACGAGCCCAAGTAACAAGCATATCCAGCCATACTTTATTTTATGGTTTTCGTAAATAATCCATAAGAGTAAAATTAACCAACAACAAATTATACCCGTTGAATATCCCGAAATATAAGGATTCACAAATTCTCCTACAAAAGCTCCAATTATATCTGGATTTTTAATTGATGGTGGAACTACCATTATGCAAAATATCAATATTACTGCGATTAGGGTTACACTTATTTAAATGCTTTTTCTGTCATAATTTTACTCTTATTGTTTCCCATTTTAAATCACCAATATATCGGTGTGATATATACCCCTGATCATTCATAGCTAGTAGGTGAATCCACCCGTTATCGCATAGTTGTCGTACCGATTCATGCTTATCCAATACGGTATTCATCGCTTCCAGAGGTGCTTCTATAATGACGTTTAACTTTAACGGCTCGTGCTGAAATTGCTCTCCATCATGTACCGATTGCCAAGGCAGACCTGTTCTTAAATCACCTACATTACCTTCTAGCACACCAATTCCCCCTGTTACATTGTGCAGGGTTTTATTCCCTGACCCAAAGTGTTCGTTGTCCACCGTAGAGGCATAGTATTGAAGGTTTATCCAACTGGTTACTACCATTGGGGCAGTCATTATGAGTTCTAGCACACCAAATGTTTGGTCTTTTTTCCAATCATAGGAGTGCAGAAAGGAACGTCCCTCCAGATTGAGTTTTTGTGTTCTGCTTCTTGGAGCTACCACGAAAGCTGAGCATCCTGCAAGACCCCATTCTGGCCTTACTTGAGCCCAATCTTTACTTCTGGCTTTGATTAATGAATCCACATTATTTTTACTACCTATTTGCAATCGCAAGGCACGTTCGTTGCGTGAGGCATGTCCAGCTTCGGATAGCTTCTGCCTGAGCTTTGACATATCTTGCTGATGGCTGTCTGGAATTTGTTTTTCATTAAATAAGGTAATTTCATCTATGGTGGTGTCGTGTTGGCAGGCAATAAAAATAGTGCTCTCAGGAATGATAATGTGCTCTTCTTTAAGCCCTTCTCTTACAGCTTTATCATTTAATACTGCGGCTGCTACCCGTGCATTGGCTTCTCCTGTGTGTCCACCACAGGCTCCACAGTCTAGCCCTGTGGCGTGAGGATTGTTAACAGTAGTAGAACCATGACCAACAATCATCACTATGCGAGCAAAGCCCTCAGTCAATGACATAGCTTGCAAGGCCGTTTTTGCCATTTGAATGCGTTCACTTAATGGAATACCTACTGTTTCATTGCCATATTTTGCTGTCTCAAGGCTTACATTTCGTTTTGCATACAAATCTGATTTTATTCCTTCACGGTCAGGATGAGGCACTGGTCTAGTCAGTCCAAAAGAGTCAGTAAACAATTTTGGTAGATAAGAAAGACCGACTGGCCCTACAAAACTGAAGCAAGAGATAGCACCTAGTTTGAATGACTTCCAAGCACGATCTACGTGGTGCTTGAGTTTTCGGCTTTGTGTGGCATGGTGTTGAAGTAATTTTTCTGGCATCTCTTCCAGAATCACTGGGCCAGTAGGTAACAATACGGGACACTGTGCATTGCCATTTTCATGACCAATGGGTATATATTTGATAGGGAAGGCAAAAAAACCAGCAAAACCTATGGTGGATATATCGGGTGCCAAAAGTTCTAGGTTTCTACGGAAAACCTCAGACCTAACATCAATACAGAATATGGCTTGTACTGCTGGCGGATGAGGTTCGTCTATAGTAACTTGAGTCTGATTAGCAAATTTTTCTATCAGCAATCGTTGTGCTGTTAGGTCAAATGCTTCCTGTAGTATTAATTTTGTGGCTAGGAGGTGATTCAACCGATTACTAGAAGCAACTTCCTTGAGTGTTTGGCTAGCTTCTCTCCAAGCTGCCTTTACCTGAGGCTGATTTAGACTTTCTAGTAGGCAAACTTCCCAACATAATAGTATGCAGAGTAACTCTATCAATGCACCATCCTTACCACCGTACAATTCATTGTCCCAATCGATTCGTGCTGCAAAGGCAGACCATCCACCCACTCTTAGCAACAATCTATGAAGGTAAATATCCAAACCACTTTCTGGTATACCTAGCTTTTTAAACGCCAAATAGGCAGCTTCTAGGGGTTGGTTAGGAAAGCTTTTTACCACTTTATTAAATCTTGATAAGCCCATGACTTTTGGTGTACAATCAATAGAGGCATCTTCTTTCCACGCTGCAAAAATGTTTGTCTCTTGGTTTGTAGTACTCCAAAATGCCTGTCCTTGATCAAAATAAGAGGCTGCCCATACAGAAATCCTATCAATAAAAAATCGGTTCCAGTCCTTGCCCATCACTTTTGAAGCCACATCAGCTACTGTGTTTACCTCTGGGTGAATTGTATTGGTATTTTCTTGATTTCTGAGTTTTTTAATGAAGTCTTCTGTAGAAAGGGTTTCAGGACTTCCCTTCTTACATAAAACTGCCTCGATATCTTCTTTTCTAATCTTGCCTTCTTTCAAGGCGTCTAGGTAGAATGAAACAGGCAAGGTCATTTGTACACCTCCGAGCTTTGCCAATAGATGTGCGGCTTGATTAAACTTATGATCTGCAAGTCCTAAATAGGGATTTACTGCTACAAAACTTTCAAGAGGCCAGACTGGGGCAATCTTTTTGCATGCACGACGCAGTGTTTCTACTAATTGACTATGTTGTGGATTGCTTTTTTCATTTAGCATATCACTTAATTGATTTCTTGACATTGGGTAAGATTTAGTGATTTATAAAGTGTGATTTGTGGTTGTGTTCTAAACGCTAAATATTATTATCAGAAAGTATCTTTGGCTCTACTTTTCTTTCGCCAACAATCTGCTGGTGCTGAAAAGGTGGAGTAGTATAACTTGACTTGAAGTATAATGACCTTACGATACGGTCAAAAAGGGCGTTTGCATACCATCCATGGCGAAAATGCACGCCCATGGCTCTCCAAAAATGACTCGAGGGTCGGGTTGGAGCAATTATTTGTATGAATACGACCACGCTATACGCAAATAGTACTATTCCGATGAGTAGGGTTACTATCAGCCCTGGTTGTGCTAGTTCGGGTAATTGTGATTGTAGTAAATAATTTGTTCCATCTTCTAGCGTGAAAAACGCAGTAGCCACCATAAGAGCTAACAAACAGGCTCTCAGGGTTCCTTTGATTCCACCAGATGAATCAAGTGCGGGTGCAATGATTTGAGATAACCCCATAATCACAATAGCTCCTGTGGCCAGCAAAGCCATTTCTGCTATTGGATCAATCCCCCAAAGCATTGAAAAGCCTACATAAATACCAAAAGCCAATAAAATACTACCCCCAATACGGACAGGACTCCCTAACCTCTTTGGCAAAGTAACCTTCGCAGCCCGCACTACATCTATGACGCTACCCGATGATAGGAAGGCATGGGCTTTGTAGAAAGAGTGAGCCACCAAGTGAAGCATGGCTGCTGGATATACCCCTAAGCCACACACCAGTAGCATAAAGCCCATGTGTGCTACACTGGAATAACCCAAAGCGGTTTTTACGGAAGGTTGTGTCAGGAAAACCACTGATGCGAATAAGGCAGTAAACCCACCAAATATGATGAGTACAACTGGAGCGTATGTAGTGCCATTCATCACAAATGCCATCCTAGTTACTAAGAAAGGCCCTGCATTTAACAGCCCAGCGTGTAAAAGTGCTGACACGGGTGTTGGCGTTTCCATCACTTCCACAAGCCAGCCATGGGTAGGAAACTGGGCAGATTTTAAGATAGCTGCCAAGGCGATGAGTACCGCAGCTAGTTCCAGATTAGTGTTTCCTAAGTCAATAGTCTGCACACTTTTAAATATAACTTCTAGATTACCTGTCCCAAACTGATGATACAGTAGAATAATTGCTCCTAGTAAGCAGATGTCTCCCAGTCTTGCTATAATAAATTTCTTTCGAGCAGCAATCACTGCTCTAGGTCGCTCAGGATAGAAAACCAATAAACGATGTAGAGAAAGGCTGGTGAGTATCCAAGCTATTAATATCAAACCTAAATTTCCTGCTAGTACCAATAATTGCACTGATGCAATGGTGGCTGCCAAACGCCCCATAAATATACCCTGACGTTTATCGCCATCTAGGTAATTGCAGCTAAACCTAACCACAATAAATCCTAATAGAGCAATCATAGCCGACATGAGCACACTCAAAGCATCAAGTCTGATACTTAAACCGATACCATTTAACCCTAACAAGTTGCTTTGTAACAACCCGAATCTAAACACAAAAAAAGTACTTAAAGCGGCAATGATGATGCTAAAGGTGGCGGCAACTATACTGCCTCTCTTCATAAATGTTGGCCGTAACCCAGTTTGAAAGTAGGAAACAATTGCCATTATAATAAAAACAGCAGGGGCTAGAAGGGCTAAAAGTGAAAGCAAATTTGAATTCATAGTTTTTTTATCTGTAATCAAGAAGTACATAAATTTCTAATTCGGCACAAAGTAAAGGATACTATTCCATAAATTTTTATTTATATTTGTTATGGTATTCATATAAATATTTTATGAATCACACTTTACTACAACTTTACCTCGCTGCTTTCAGTCTTCCGAAGGGAAACTGAAAGTTATCTGATAATGATAGTATATGGATTGTAATCAGCCAAAAGACACACTGTCTTTTGGCTGAGTAAGCGTGTAGATAACATATCATAAAAAAACCTCTTTATATCAATATGAAGAGGTTTTTTATAGAGCGTTTGTCCCGTCCTAATATAGTGTTACGTAACTTAATTTTATTATAGAACAGAAGTATGTAAAACGCACTCAAAAAGATTATACTATGCACTTCAAACTTCAAGTAGTGAGGGAAGTTGAAGAAGGTATTTTTACAGTTAGTCAAGCTCAACGCAACTATGGTATTTAAAGTAGAAAAACAGTTGTAAATTAGCTTGAGAAATATGGTAATTTTGATTCTCATTATAAGGTAAAATCGAAAATCATGAAAATAGCAGAACAACGTTTATTAGAGTTAGAGCAAGAAAGAAAAATATCAGTTTAGTTCTTATTATTTTTATGAACTTGACAATTTGACTTATGACTTTTTAACGTACTACACGGAAGAGTTTACTTGAAAAATGACGCTTGAGTAACTGCGTTAAATATTCCAAAGGGACACTTGACGCTAAGTAATGAAAAGCAAAGCTTGTCCTGTAAGAATCTCTTTGTCTGTTTTTCCCAAAAAAACAGCGAGAGTCTGAGTGATGTGATGTTTGTTTTAGTTTATGGTTTTGTTAATTCGGTGTCCATTCTGCATACGCAGGAAAAAGCCTGCCCTGTAAGGGTCTAGACTTTTCATTTCATTGGGAGTTTTTACAGTCCATAAAGCCAGACAAAATATACGTTAAATATGTGTTAAGCATTTCAGCAATCAGAAGAAGTACTTTACTTTAGGTATTGGATTCACTTTACTTAATCGCTCGAAAAATAACATGTCTGTTACAAAAAAATTTTCTTACCTCATTTTTTTATGGATTATTTTTGGAATAAGTCTTAACACCTATGCACAAGGTCCTAAGATATATCCTGCTGGCGAGTTACAGCTTGCCCTCAAAAAAATGAACACCGTTGGTTCTGTTCTTTATATAGCGGCTCACCCAGATGACGAAAACACGGCTTTGCTTGCCATGCTTGCCAATGACCGTTTGCTTAGAACGGCTTATCTTTCCTTGACAAGAGGGGATGGAGGTCAAAATCTCATCGGCCCTGAGCAGCGTGAATTAATGGGACTTATCCGAACTCAAGAACTCCTACAAGCTCGCCGAACAGACGGAGGAGAACAGTTTTTTACAAGGGCTAATGATTTTGGTTTTTCTAAAGATGCCTCAGAAAGTTTTGAGATTTGGGATAAAGAGAAGGTTTTGGCAGATGCTGTCTGGATTATCCGCAGTTACCGTCCTGATGTTATTATTACTCGTTTTCCACCTACTAAAGACGCTGGACATGGACACCATGAAGCCTCTTCCATTATTGCTATAGAAGCTTTTAAGGCAGCGGCTGATCCTGCTCGCTTTCCCGAACAACTTAAATATGTACAAGTATGGCAAGCCAAGCGTCTGCTTTGGAACAGCTACTCTCGCCGAAACGGAAATTTTAGTAATCTTCCTCCTGATGATGGGCAGTATATCCCTATAGAGCTAGGCACTTACAATCCTTTGCTGGGTAAATCTCACCTAGTCGTGGCTGCCGAAAGCCGCAGTATGCACAAAAGCCAAGGCTTCGGGGCTGCTAAACCTCATGGAGGACGCATAGATAATTTAAAACATCTTGACGGTGAAGTAGCTAAAAATGATGTGATGGACGGCATAGACCTCACTTGGAATCGCATCAAAGGAGGCAAAGAAATAGGTGCTTTACTCCAAAAAGCCTATCAAAACTTTAAGCCCGAAAATCCTACAACGATTTTACCTGATTTACTCAAGGCATTAGAAAAAATCAATCAAAACAATACACAAGATTACGAAAGCCAGCACTGGCTCAATCATAAAAAGAAAAAATTAGAGATCATCATTCAGCAATGTGCAGGTCTTTGGCTAGATGCGAATGGAAAAGATTTTAGTGCAAGTCCTAATGATTCAGTGCTAGTAGAGTTAGAAATAGTGAAGCAATTGCCAAGTGAGGTCAGTGTCTGG
>JBBRUH010000254.1:0-8419 GCA_038248005.1 Cytophagales bacterium
AAACATTGTAATCTTTTCACCTAAACGAGGAAGACCTAAAAGATCCTGATCAAATTCACCAATGGCTGCATCAACTAACTCAAGTTCAATACCTACTTGAAGGAATGTACGAGTTACGAAATCCACCTGTGGATTCATTGAGATAAGAGTGAAGGTATACAGGTATCCTGCATTCCAAGGAAGTGGGTCTTTGACTACATACCAACGAGGACCATACTGTTTAGATCCTACAGAGATGATTGCATTCTTAGAGAATTCATTGGTATCAGTTACTACTTGAAACTCCTGTCCATCAATACCAGGTTTAGCCATATTTGATGTCGAAGTGGGGATAGCAATAATTTTTGGGAATTTGTAAGGAACCTGAATATCCCATTTCCAAGCATCGCTATTATTATCAATGTAATAAGGCGTGCTCTTGTTAATCATATCTAGAAAGTCATTACTATACAGAGAACTCTGCGTATACAAGCTGATAATCTTCTTGTCATAATCTGCAGGCTCAGTGTTGTGAAATGATTCTAGATGGTTAGAATCTGTTAGTTTACCAACTGCACGCTTGTCCATCGAAGCTACTCGTGCATACGTAAACCCTGTTAATCCGGGAATTGTTTGAAGTGCCATTTTCTTAATCTTTAAGTATTAAACGTTTTATGAAAACCATGATTTAGGTTCCTTTGTTGAACTGACAGGTTTCTTTTCTCTCGTTACCTGTCTTGCTACTTCCTCAAATAGTTGATCAGACTTCTTTGTAACTCCTGATCTTTGAATTGTGGATAATGTAGGATCCTTTTCTAGCATTTTAAGGATCAGTGCAACTTTAACTTTTTGTGCATGGTTCTCAGGGCGTTTTAGCTCTAAGATAGTACGATCAAAGTCTGTGAGTGTCTCACCAGAAGCAGTTTTAAACTTATCCGTCAGGAGGAAGTCTTGTAGTTCACCAGCTAATTTAGGATTGATGGGAATACCATCAAATTCTTTTGTTTTCAGTTTATCCTGAATGATCTGTTGAACATTCTGAATATACTGAGTTTTAATATTAGACTTCTGTTGCAACTCTTGCTCTGCTCTCTGCTCCACTTCTTGAAGCTTTACTGCTTGCCTTTTTACCAACACCTTATGATGTTTGGCAGAGACTGTCTCTAGATCACCATAGTTTTTAAGCCTGTCAATTTCTGTTGTGACATCTTCAGGCTCGAGACCTTGGTCAGTTAACGCTTGTCGTATTACTTTTACTTGATTATCCTCTTGAGACATATCAAGTTCAGCGAAACTCACTACTTTATTATAGACTTCAAAATAATCTTTGGGGGATGCCCCCTTCACGAATATGGCATCAAATGCATCTTGATAATCTTGTCCGAAACGTCCAATAAAGTTATTTACCACTTCAATTGCTCCTTTCTTACTCTCAGCTCTAAACCTATCAAGAAACTCTTCTGGAGTTGTAATAGGTGCTTCCTCTTCTTCCTCATTTTTTGTAAAGACTCCTAATTTGAGTAAGTCACGAGAGAGTGCAGTAAAGGGTGAAGCTTCTGACTCTTCTTCTTCTTCTTCTTTTTCTTTTACTACTTCTTTAACCTTACCTTCTTCTTCTATAATTTCTTCATCATCATCTTCAGAAGTAGAATCAGCTAAAAAATTCTTTAGAAGATCTTGAGCAGTGTTTTCTTCTCCTTCTGCTTTAGGTATAATTACTTTTCCTTTTGGAACTTTTTCCTCAGGAACAATCTTATCTTTTGGTATTTCTTGTACTATCTTTTCTATTTCATCGGGCTCTGCTGTTGCAGTTTCAGAACTTAATAAATCCTGTAAAAGTTGAGCATTTCCCAATCCTTGTTCCATAGTATTCTCAATACTAAAGTTTCCAAACGATTGATCATCTAGAATATCTGCCATATCATGTAGTTTATATTGATTTTCTATGTAAAAATATAACAAGACTATCACAAATCAAATAGATAATAATACTTTTTGTACACAGTATAGCATTATTATTTTTTATTTCTAACTAAGAAAATTATTTCTTAGTTCTACCTTTTGCATTTACATTAGCCACTGCTAAATCATTTTTCATGTTATCTCTTTCAACTTGAAGCTTTTCTCTCTCTAACTGAAGCTTTTGTGTATTTTGCATAGCCTTACTAGCAAGATCTGCCATTTTTAAATTATGCTCCTCAGCCACTTTGCTTCTCTCATTACTTAGCTTATTAATTTCTAACACATCTAATGTTCCATTATTATCTGCATCAGAAAGTGGTCCATTTTTAGATTCTGCACCTATTAGAGCTATCTCTTTTCTATTAATTCTGTCTAACTCATTTTCATAGTTAGCATTAGCTCTTTCTTTTTCTCTCTCATTAATGGCTTGCTCCATTTGAGCTTGTGCTATTTGATTATCCTGATCAAGTTTTTGCTGAGCTTGAGCTGTTGCTTGTTGTCTTTCTGCGGTCATCTTATCTCTAAGATCTTTAAAAGTTTTTCTAATTTCTCTAATACTCTTTGTAGAATAAAGTTCAGCAATATCATAAAGACTGGCACCATTCTGCATAGCTGGTTGAGCAAGAGCTCTAAGTTCATTGAACATCTTAGTATCCTCAGGACGATTAGTTGGGAATACTTTAAGATCTCTAAACTTAAGATCAGTCCCATTAACTCTAATAAAAGCAGACTCTCCTTCTCCAGTGATATAAGAAAGAGTAGATTCAGGTTTAGTACTCTCTATATATTGAGATGAATCTATAATTGCTTGATAAAGTTGTCTTGTTATATATTCATGTGCTACAAAAAGAGGCTCTGTCTGTGTATAACTCTGAGAGATAGCTGCATTAGTTCCTGTAGCAGATTCACTAGCAGAAACTGAACCTAGTCTTTGTCTTGAGAGTCCTACAAGTTCCCAACATTCATTCTTCATTTGTTGTGCCAAAGTATATCTTGATTGTATCTCTTGAGTTCTTGTAAGATCAATATTTCTAAACTGATTAAAGCTAGAAGGACTTTTTAAGTTCTCAGGAGAATCATCTATAAAAACTACTCCCCTATTTCTAGCCTCTAGTTCCCAAATATCTAACGCATCTTGTGCATCTCCATCCTTAGGAACAGGTATATGTCGTATAGATGTAAGATACACTTTTCCAATTTCTTTTTCAAGAAGTTTGAAGAGCTGATTCATGCATACATTATATATTACTTGAAAAGGTTTCATTAAATCCAGAAGACTCTTAGTCTCTGTATTCTTTATTTCATAGTTCATACCTATAAGTGGACAGTAATCTAATAACTTGTAAGGTTTCATATGATAGATATCGGGACCAATTTTAGTAAATTGATACCATTGGTTTACCCAACCCCAGTCTAAAGATAATTGTGTAGGAATAGTACCTGACTTATAATTTTCATCTACAAGTAGACTTTGTTCATTTCCCATTTCATCCACATAGACCATTTTACCTATTTTCTTTTTAGATATGAACCATCCACGAACAACCACATACTTATATCCAAAGGAAGACACATTATTAGTTAGACCAAGAAAGTCTTTTAATCCATCATTATTTTCTTTCATCTCACTTTCAATCATCATTCTAGATTGTAGAACAAGAGGGTCGTAAGTATCATATTGCACTGAGTCAACTCCTTCAGGAGCATGAGGGTTACCTAAGTTAGACTCTCTTACATTAATAAGCCCATAGTCTTGTAAAGAGCTTCTAAGATGATCTATTTCTTCTTTAGTAAGATCAGGAATAGCTTCAATAATTTCTGAAATCTCCATTACTTGTACCACCCCAGCTGCATATGCACCTTTAGCCCTACCAGAAGGATCTGAAGTCCATTTTCTATCAGGTGTAGTAAGTTGCCAAACGTTCTTTGGATTAGCCACCTCTACGTTATAGCCCACTTTAGAATTATCCTCTGTAAGCAAATAGAATTCTCGTCCTGAAATACATAAATCCCTGAAGGAGTCCTCGCTCATTTCCTTTAGGTTGAAATCAGCCTTCATACATGTAAGAGTATGATTACCCCATTTTTCTGCAATAGATGTATAACTATCAATTTCATCTTTCACTTGCTCCATGGTAAGTTGTTGAACCTCCTCTTCAGAAGGTTCTTCACCATTCATTGCAGCTTTCTCAAGTATCTTTTGTTTAGCTTGACTAAGTACATATTCCTGGAGTATATCAGTTTTAAATTGTAACTCTTCAGATTTACTATCTTCATCAAAAGCTTTAATAGCAAATGTATCAGGTCGCTTAGAGATCTCTCCTACAAGCTCATTGATAGGTGTAGTAACTATAGAATAGTGCTTTACATAGGCAGGAAGTTTAAGATCTTCTTCTAGCATTTCTGTAAAACTTTTTGATTCAGGCTCTTGATAAAAGTCTTCACTACGAAGAATTCCTTTCATAAGATCGTAGTTTCTTACAAAACCCTCTCTATTCTTTATATACTCTGCATAGGCTCTATTAGCAAAGTAGTCTATAGTGTTTTTAACATAGCCATCATCTTTCTTTTCTTTTTCAGTTTTAAACTGATCAGGAAAAATATTGAGGTATGCATACCTTATGGTAGCATCCTTAGAATACCGGATTATTGCCATTACGTAAATAGTTTATTTAATTTTGGTCTATTGAAAAGTCCTCTTGACTCTGTAAATAACATGTTATGTTTTTTCTTCTTAAAAAGAGATTCCACTCTACTATCACCAGTACCTCCTATAAGTCCCATTATAGGATCCATTTTTAAAGCTTGCGCTATCGCTAACTCAGCTGCAACAATTCTGTCAAAGTTCCCTGTATCATTATACTGTATTATCTCTTCTAAAAGAATAGGATCAAATATCTTACTAACTCCAAATAATTCTCTTACAGTATCTCCACCCTCATTAGTCTCTTTATAGACACTTTCCTCCATATACCTTTTTAAACAGTTGTGAAGGTAATCAATTATTTTCTGACTACTCCTATGTACTCCATATTCTCTTTTAACTGTAGTATTAGGAACTATCTCCAGTAACCATCCAGGTTGCTTCTCTAAGTAATGTGCATCACCTTTAGCTTTCATATACTCTATAAAGGATATATCATCATTCTCACACAGTGTTCTGGCATTATAATATTTAATAAGAAGCCTTGTTTGTTCTTCCCATGTTTCTTTTTTCTCAGGTCTGGCACAATAACTGGCAACAAACATATCCTGATACTTCTCTCCAGTGAGTTGATGCATACGTTTGTAAATATATACTGAACCAAGAGACGTACTATAAGCAGCTTTTCCCTGTCTATATGGGTCAACCCCTGCAACATACAATCCGTATGGAGGATTATCTATAGGGAATTCATATATAACAATTGGTGCATCCTTTGTATCACTATTACGTAGAGGATAATTACTAATAGGAACTTTGTCTGTAAATTCATGCCCCACCTTACCATCTGTGTCATTAAATAGTATTACAGGAATTCCTGTTCTATCTTGATTAAGTAACTTCGTCTTCTGTCTTTTTGCAGCATCAATATCAAATATATTTGTATCCTCATTAAGAAAGATATCATCTACATCAATAGGATAGTACATCTTCTCCTTTAGATATACCATCCTATCAGAAGACTTTTTAAGAGCCTCAAGATTAGACAGAGTAATATCCATTGCCTTCTCCTCATTAGAGACCAGCATTGTAACCTTATGCAAAGGATCAGATAGAGGTTTATTAAGATATGCTCCTAAAGAAGATTCCTCCTTAGCTTCTATTCTATACTTATAGGATAGAAATAACCCATGGACCCTTCTATCATCCATTTCATTCTTATAGGTCATAAAGTTATAGTTATCTACATCAAAAAACAAACTCTTAGCATCTATGAACTTTTTCATATCTCCCCCAGTACCAACAAGAATAGGACTACATGACCAACCATATGGAGTAGTAAAACCTGGGATACTAGCTTGTAAGGCTCGTAGGAAGGATCCCTTTCCTATCTCATCAATAATTAGTTTACGTGGTTTGGTTCCAGCAATAGCTTCTTCATTAATGCCTTCATCTAGATTTCTAATAAGAATCTGTGAGAATGGGATACGCTCTCCAGCCTTAGTCTTTACCCCTAACGTAACCTGCTTGGCCCAATTATCTTCTACTCTCTGCCATCTCCAGGCTTCAGGAAGAAAGTTCAATCCTTTATCGAGTTTGTCTGTGACCAGTTTTATATCAGGAGCATTCAATCCAGCAATAACATTCTGAGAGTTCTCATCAAATGTAGCTCCCCACCCTATATAACTTGCCTCTAGGACGCTTTTGGCAAATCTCCTGATCCCCAGGATAATCAACCCTCTCTTCTCATTATGAGCTCTTTCTATCTCATTAGTAACTATCCATTCATTATCTCTTAAATAAGGATTAGCATACTTCTGACTTATCCTTCCTTTTTCATCGAGGACATCAAGTTCTGTATTCCAGAAATTTAAATGCCAATATAAAAAAGGATTAATAAAGACATCATTCATCATAAACCCATCAAGACAGAGCTTCTTATGAAAATCAAAGAAAGCTTCATAGTCTGCAGACTCCTTATCAGGAATCCTCTTTTGATTTAAGTACCATTCCTTATAATCAAGAGTTATCATTTCTTATCCCTCTTATTAACAAATCTCTCTGCCTGACTTCCCAAATCTACACCCCCTCGTGCTATTATCTTCTTTTGATCCTCTTTATCTCTCAGTCTTTCTACCACTTCAAGAAGTGCTAGATAATTCTTCATGGTCTCCTGTATAAACTTACCTTGTGCTTCAATAGAAGCTATTACCATAGGAAGCATTCCTCCTTTTGTTGTAGGCTTCCATTCTATCCTATCTACCATTTTATGCAAAGGATTAGCATCAATATAAGCTCTCCATGAAGAGAGTTGCTCTTCTGCCCAGACAAGCTCTGTATGTATATACGTAGTTTTTGTAACTGCCATTTCTATATGAGTTTGTTAAAATCTTCTTTTTTTAGTTTTTCCTTAGGAATAAGCTCATTGATTACGGGTTGCCACACCACTATCCCAATACTATCTTGCACTTCATTAGTTGTTCCTATAATATCAATATAAACTCCACCCTCATCAAATACACTAGTGAGATATTCAATAAAAGATTCTAAAGGAATCTTCTTGATACATACAATATTATCCTTTTCCATTTTTTAGTTCCTCCTCTTCTTCTGGTGTAAGAACACATAACCATTTACCTTCTTCGCAACAACAAGACAGACATTTAGTAAGAGCAGCTAATGTACATCCACACACTGTACAATGATAATCAATTCTTATACTCTCATATCCCACCTTATTGCTAGAACTTAGTGGACAATCCTTACATATAGACAATCTCTCCAGACTTGTTGAATTGATAAGTTTTGCAACCTTCTTTCTAGGAATCAGATGATTCTTCCATCCCTCTATTACATGTGCCCAATTTAGATTTTTCATCTAGTCTTTTTTGTACAAGTTCGATACTCCCACTCAATGTTCCTAATATCCTTTTAAGAGTCTTAGCTCTTTCTTCTGTAGGACCATTTTCTAACTCTTTAGAACAAAGATCAAACATCTTTTCTAGATTTTTTAGATACTTATAAGCTATCGGAGTCTTAAATAGAAACTTACCAAATCCAGAAATCTCTACACTATCATTCTTCTGCATAGCCTGAAGAGCCCCACTAAACTGATGATCTATTACCAAAGAAATTGTACTCTGTGGAATAGCTAAATCTACCATCATTTTTCGTATAAGAAAATCTTTTACCGAGGTACTAACAGGTTTATCCATGGATCAATTTAATTTCTAATGTAATATCTGCTGTAAAATCAATATTTATAATAGAGTTAACCTTCACCTTACCCTCCTTCTTAATAAGAACCCCAATCTTCTTAAGTCTGGAAATAATATTATTAATCGTAGGATTGGTTGTGTTATGCAATGTACAGAACTCATTCCTATAATCAGCGTAGGATAGATTACCTTTGATAGCAGTGAATGCAACCAATTGCACCTCTCTCTGTGTTAACTTTAAACCATTAATAGCAGACAATATATTATAATATTTCTCTGCTAGAATGAAATTAGTGTTAGAGACATTCTTAATATTCTGAACAATGACTTTCATATTTAGTTTATATATCTATAGGAACAAAGATAGACACACATTCTAACAAATCCAATTAAAAATAACTAAATTTGTTATAACCCCTAAATAAAAAATATCAAGTACACTACCCCCTCCAGAACTACCCATTGAATAGACATCTATCAAGGGTGGAGGGGGACGTACTTTTCTTAAAATTTTTTAGAAAATTTTTTAGAAAATTTTTTAATTACCTTTTTAAATTATCATTTTTGTGAAGGAGAGAGTAGGATACTCCAACTTGAAACCCCGTCACCGTATTAC
>JBBRUH010000255.1:0-8406 GCA_038248005.1 Cytophagales bacterium
CAATTTCTTTGTTTTTCGGCTTCACTAAAGGTATTGAGCTGGTTTTGCATACTCTGCAAAGCCTGAGATAGTTTTTGAGCCTCTGTAAACTTCATTTCAGCCAGACTCTTATCCAAATTACCCGAAGTGATTTTTTCTATAAACTCAGTAGCTAAATTTAACTCCTCAGATAGTTTATTGAATTTTTGATTAAGTTCATTATAAACTTGTTTTTTTTTAGAACCGAAAATTGGCATGAATTATTTTTCTTTTTAAAAAATGAATGATTGATTGCTTTTTACTTAAAGTCATTTTTGATTCATCACCTAATAATAAGTATTTTTTTTAAAAAATATTTTTGGCGTAAAGTGAGTGTGAGAACCTTTTGACCAGAAATGATTTATTTTAGTGTATAAAGTAGGCGATTTTACAATAAACTTACATTAACCCATAAGAAGTTTATTAGAATATCTACATTATATTACGTTAATCTATAAAAAAATACTATTTATCTATGAATTAAGTTGTTTAGAGGAGTAGTGTTCTTATCTTACTCATAATTAATACTTTAGCTTTTGACACGATAAAAACTAAAATCTACTTGTCAAATTTCACTAGGTAATTTGCTTTAAATGATAAATTGCATCAATAAAACGAAATACAAATCATGACTTATTCATATTTCAAACATTGACTAAACTTACATAACCTTAAAAACAAATAAAATAAAGGTGATATTAAAAGCTCTGATAGATAGATATATAGATAATCATCATGACTTTTGGGCGAATTCAGTTTCAAAATCACAATGAATTACAAAAAGGTATTACCTTAGATGATTGGGTAGATGTAAATCCGTTGGGCAAAAATAGATTTTGCTCAATCATTTTATAGAAAGAGAACAAAAGCAAATATTATGGGCTTATGAGTTGGCTCAAAAAAACAATCCTTAGTCTGCTGCCATCTTTTTCTGAGAAGGTTTGTAATTCACTAAATATACACCCAAAAATATCAATAACGCCAGTAAAACTTTGTTTAGACTTAGCTCATCTTGCTTCATGGTGATTGCAATCATACTCGTGAGAATAGGTTGAAGATAAATATAAACGCTTACTACGGGGTTGCATTGACAAAGCTTAGTGCCCAAGCATTGAGCAGATAGACACCAAAAGTAACTCCTATCACGATATAGATAATAATTCAATAAATAGGTAGTGGCATTATCTCCTATTGAGTGGTCAATACTTCTTGAATCCCAAAAGGCAAAATACCTAAAAAACCGAAAGTAAAGACCCATTTTACTATTGTAAGTGTCTTATACTCTGCCATAAGTGGCTTCACCAATACCAGATAAGAGCCATAAGAAACGGCATTGACTAATACAAATAAATCTCCCCAAGCATCACCTTGTGCCATATTTGTCTTTGAACTTATGGTGATGACCCCTACCGCACCAGTCATTCCTAATATAATGCTCACTACTTTGAGCCAAGTAATCTTTTCTTTTAATAGAATAGAAGAAACTATCAAAACTACAATCGGCGTACTCGTAATGATAATAGAGGCATTGATAGGGCTTGTGAGCGAAACACCGTTAAAAAAGAAAAATTGATTTATAGTAACTCTAAAAAAGCCACAATACATGAATCGTAGATAGTCTGATTTTTTCTTTACTTTTTCTTTGATGCTAAAGGAATGAAATACCCAAAATAATAAAGTAGCTCCATCCGCTCTGATAGCTACCAAGCCAAAAGGCATAATATATTGTGGAGTCGCAAACTTGGCAAGCACATAATTAGAGGCACAAATGCAGGCAACCAAAAATAAAGCTCCGTGTACTAATACAATTCTAGGCAAAATGAGGCAGTTTTATTTGTCCAAAAATTTGAAGGTGCAAATCAAATGATTTTTTGGCTAGGAATCTTTTATAGTCAAAGAGATATGTAAGAGATTAGTTATGAGTAATAGGTAATGAGTTATGAATTTGTAATGATCTGATAATGAAAATTTTACTCAAAAAAATGAGTATTTGTAGAGGTGTAAGCGAAAACGCTTGCAGCAGTATTTACTCGTTTAAACGTCTTCGCTTGAACGGTATTATGAAATATAAAAACATGGCAATACTCTCTATTGAACTCTTAAATTAAATGTTAGAAATAAAAATTTCGAAGAAAATTATGCGTATTAGAAGATTTTTTTTGATATTTGCTGACCAATGGTCATTTTATATATACTCATTCATTATTTGAACGTTGGTGAATTAAACTACTTACTTCACAATAAGTAATGAGTTATAAATGATGAATGATAAGTTTTTTTAGTAAGGGTTTGATAATCAATTATTTATTAAAATTAAGAAATAAACCAATTTTAATGAATCACTCACAAAATTAACTTATTTCTAGGATGAAGATTTGACTTGATATTTAAGACATGAAAAAAATTGCAGTTATTGCAGGAGATGGTATAGGCCCAGAAGTAACCGAATGTAGCCGTCTCCTTTTAGAAAAAATAGCCAAACAATATTCTTGGCAATTTTCATTTGAAGAAGTGTTAATGGGGCATGTAGCTATAGAAGCTACTGGCAATCCATTGCCTGAAGAGACATTGGCTGCTTGTCGCCGTTCGGATGCTATTCTCTTTGGGGCAGTAGGACATCCTTATTATGATGATAATCCACAGCTAAAGGTTCGCCCCGAACAAGGCTTGCTTAAGCTACGCAAAGAATTAGGTCTTTATGCCAATGTACGTCCCATTCAAGTTTTTCCAGAGTTAAGTGCAGCCTCACCTCTTAAAACAGAAATAATAGCAGGAGCTGATATTGTATTTTTTAGAGAATTAACGGGAGGGATTTATTTTGGACAACCTCGTGAAAGACAGAATAATGGAAACACTGCCCTAGATACGATGATTTATCACCGTTACGAAGTAGAGCGAATCGCTCGTAAAGCATTTGAGGCAGCTATGCAACGTCAAAAAAGACTTTGCTCAGTAGATAAAGCCAATGTGCTTGAATCGTCTCGCTTGTGGCGAGAGACTGTCAACCAAATCGCCGAAGAATATCCAGAAGTGAGTCTGAGCCACATGTTTGTGGACAATGCAGCCATGCAACTGATCAAAAATCCTAAGCAGTTTGATGTAGTCTTGACGGGTAACATGTTTGGAGATATTCTGACGGATGAAGCCTCACAGATTACTGGTTCACTAGGCATGCTCCCTTCTGCCTCATTAGGAGATAGTGTAGGATTATATGAACCTATCCATGGCTCTGCACCTGATATCGCAGGCAAAAAAATAGCCAATCCAATGGCTTCTATGCTTTCGGCTGCACTTATGCTAGACCTCACTTATGGGGAAATCAAGGCAGGAAACCAAATCCGAAGAGCTATCCAAAAAACACTTCAAGGAGGCTACCGAACAGCTGATATTGCTGATAAAGAAACTCCCAAAGAGAAAATATTAGATACTTACCAAATTACCACAGAGATTCTTCAAAGATTAGAAAACGAATAATCAAGTCTATAATTAGTCCAATCATTGTTCTTTCTCTTAGTAAAATACTAAAAATTAATTATTATTAGCTATTAAAGTACTCATTATTAGATAGTTAAAACCAATAGTTCATAACCTACATTTCATAACTCACTTAGGAGTTTTGATAAAAATACATTTCAATAAAATAAAAAAATTATGCAAGATAGAGTATTCATTTTTGATACGACACTAAGAGACGGAGAGCAAGTCCCTGGCTGTCAACTTACTACTTTAGAAAAGGTCATGATTGCTCGTGAGTTAGAGGCACTTGGTGTTGATATCATAGAAGCTGGTTTTCCTATTTCTAGCCCTGGTGACTTTAACTCAGTCGTAGAGATTTCTAAGGCAGTAAGTAAGCCAATCATCTGTGCTCTCTCTCGTGCCGAAAAATCAGATATTAAGGCAGCAGCAGATGCTTTGCAGTTTGCCAAGCATAAGAGAATCCACACAGGCATAGGTTCTTCTGATTATCACATCAAGCATAAGTTTAATAGCACCCGTGAAGCCATTCTACAAAAAGCAGTAGAAGCAGTAGCCTATGCTAAAAGCTTAGTAGGAGATGTGGAGTTTTATGCTGAAGATGCAGGGCGAGCCGATTGGGATTTTTTGGCACAGATGGTAGAAGCTGTCATTAATGCAGGAGCTACAGTAGTTAATATTCCTGATACTACAGGTTTTAGATTACCGACTGATTATGGTGCTATGATTCGCCACATCAAGCAAAATGTGCCTAATATTGACAAAGCCATTATCTCCGTACACTGCCACAATGACTTGGGGCTTGCTACTGCCAATACTATTGCAGGTATCCAGAATGGTGCAAGACAAGTGGAAGTAACGATGAATGGAATTGGTGAACGTGCTGGTAATACTTCTTTAGAAGAAATTGCGATGATTATCAAGACACACAAAAGCCTTAACCTAACTACTGGAATAGATACCCGTAAACTCTATCCTCTTAGCCGACAAATCTCTCGCATGATGCGTATGCCTGTGCAAGCCAATAAGGCCATCGTAGGACGCAATGCTTTTTCTCATTCATCAGGCATTCATCAAGATGGTGTGCTTAAAAACCGTGAGAATTACGAAATCATTAATCCAGAAGATGTAGGTGTATCTCAGTCTTCTATCTTACTGACTGCTCGCAGTGGCAAGCATGCTCTTAGACACCGTCTTGAGCAGATTGGGTATTATTTTTCAAAAGAAGATATTAAGGAAGTTTACCCAAGATTCTTAGAGATGGCTGACAATAAGAAGGATGTCAATGACGAAGATTTACTTGATCTTGTAGGACATCATAAGGGAGAACGAAAGCTAGAGTTATTATCATTTAGAATGCAAATCTGTGATAAAGAAGCTACAGAAGCCAATATTACACTCCGATATAAAGGTAAAGAATACAAACAAGTGGCTACGGGCAAAGGACCTTTAGATGCCGCATATTCAGCTATTAATGAAGTAGTTCAGATTCCTGTAAGGCTTGAAGAATATCAGCTTCAATCTATGAATGGTGGCAAAGATGATATCGGTAAAGTCCATCTACAGCTTGCCTACAAAAATCAATATTATTATGGATTAGGAATTGACAATGATATTATCTTGGCATCAGTCTATGCTTATTTAGATGCTTTGAATAAAGTGGTAGAGTAAGAAGCAGAAGCGAGAATTTAGGAGTGAGAATATAGACTAGAAGTGAGAATCATCAGTCTTGATACGAGCTTGGGTCCGACAAAAAAAGCAAGTCAATTACAGTAATTGACTTGCTTTTTTGATTTCTGATTTTGAGAAACTAACATTTCTTTATTTATTCAGAAAAGTAATAGGAAGTAATATTTTGCTTTGCTCCCAGACCATGACAAGGTCTGCACCTTTGCGAGTTTGCTCAAAAAACATAGTCAATCCTTCATAAGTATCTGAAGATGCCTCTGTAGGGATACGAACACTCATTACATTTTCACCTTTATTTTCTTCGTACTTATATGCTCCCCACTGTCCTAGTACTTTATTGAAGATAACTGTCCATTGACCCTCTTCTGGAATAGCAAACATAGTATAAGTACCAGCAGGTAAAGTTTTTTTCTCTATCCTGATGTCTTTGGTAGTAGTGATTTCAGTTGCTTCGTTAGCCCCTAACCGCCAGATTTCTCCATAAGGCACCAAACCACCAAATATTTGACGACTTTTCATCATAGGTTGTCCATAAGTAACTTTGAGATAAGTATTGTCTTCTGCCAAAAAACTAGCCATAGCAAGTGGGCTTGCTTTGGGGCGAGGGCTGATTAATTTGGATTCTTCTTGTGATAAGGCTAACTGTGAAGTGCTTAAGGATAAAACCAAGAAAAAGAAACAAAAAAAGATACGTGTCATATAAATGAATTTAGTTTTTTAGTTTTATTGAAAAATATGTATTGACTACTTAAAAACGTATATAAATGTTTGATAAGTATAGATATTTTTGAAGCCTTATGAGTTATTGATTACGATAACAGATAGATTTAATTTTTAAGTTATTGATAATCAAGTTAGTATATCAGAGTTTATTACGGTATTTTTATATTGATAAATACCCTGCAAGCGTCTTCGCTTGCACCTCTTCAAACAAAATCATAATAACGTTTATTATAGTTAGATTTATTTTTTACTTTTATTAACTTTAAAGCCTATCCTTACAACGCCTCCTATGGATTGAGCTTCAGCTGCTTGAATGAGTTCAAACTTATACTCCCCTTTTTCTTTAAGCTCAAAATCATCTTCTAATACCTGTTCTATATCACCATAATCACCCATGACATCACCTAGTTGCTTTCCATCTTTGTCTCTTAAAAGAACAGTATAAGTCGATAAAAAAGATTCTTTTTTGCTTGGAGAAGTAATCTTGAAGTGAAATTTAATCTCCTTTTGAGCGATAAATGCCAAATAAGAAAAAGCCACTGTAAATTTATACTTTCTTGGTTTTTCTATGTTTACAATATAATCCATAGAATAATCTTTGCTCCACTGCTTTTCTGGAACATCATGAAACTTCTCATATACTGCTGTATGACAAGAACTTAGGAAGAAAATACAAAAAATTAATGAAAAATAATTGAATAGTTTAGTAATCATCATCTGTAAAGAATGTTTGTTTAAGACTTTTTAAAGGGATTCTTTACAAAAGCAATAAACTCTCCAAAAGTTTCTTTGGAAGTGAATACAGACTTTATGACTCGAAAGTATTGCCCTACATTAGAAGGAATATCTTCTGAGGCGACTGCTTGAGTACCTTTAGGTTGTTTCAACATCCTTTCTACCTCTGCCTTTTGTTTTTGCTTTTCTTCGTGTTTTTGAAGAATCTCTTCCAAATCAGGCTTTTCAAACGACTTACCATTATTTGCAATTGCATCTGCTCTCTTGAAATAGGCTTCTGAGACTTGCTTACTACCCATTCTCTCTTCTAAAAGCCCTATGTTATTCAATGCAATGGCATCTTGTGGGTCTAGCTCGATGGCTCTTTCATAGTCTTGAACTGCTCCCATAGTATCCCCTATAAAAGCCCTGACATAAGCTCGGCTAGAGTAGCGATAAGGATTATCTGGCTCTAATTGAAGGGATTTATTAAGGTCTTCAATCGCACCTCGGTTGTCTTTGAGTAGATGTTTTATGACTCCTCTTTCACTATAGATATTTGCGTTTTGGGGTGAAAGATTGATTGCTTCATCATAGTCTTTGAGTGATTGCTGATACTCTCCCAGTTTTTGGCGAGCCATTGCACGGTTATAATAACTTGCTAAGTGCTGAGGCTCTTGATGGAGTGATTCTGTAAATGAAAGTATAGCAGCTTTGAAATCTTCTTTTTTGATATGCTCAATGCCTGCTAAGAAATAAATATTATCGGTCATAAAATGATTTTTGTTCGTTACTAAATTAAAAACCATTAAATCCCTGAATTGTTCCAAGCAATCAACCTCAAGCTTCTGGAGAGGATAGTAGTTTAATTCTACTTTCTGCTTGTAAGATAATGTTCCGTATCCATTCTTTCTCAGCTATAGCCGCTCCTTTATCCATAGATTTGGGCAATGCTATGATGGCATCTTTTCCCTTCTGAATGGCTACTTCAGGTCTATCTTCTATCAATGCAAGAGCAGCTTCTGCACGGTATATTTGAGCTTTTGGAATGGCTGCCCCTATAATCGCATTGTCAAAATACTCTCTTGCCTTAACTGCATCTTGCTCATACATAGCCTCATAATAGGTTTTCTCTAACCAAACAGCCGCTTGATAACCTCCTGGAATCTCTTCTAAGTATTCATAGTATTTTTCTAGATGTTCACCTGCCTTTATGATGTCTTGTGTATCTAAGAAATAGACATACAAAAAACCATGTAAATAAGCTTTAAAAGAGGTTTCTACAGGAAAATCAAGAGCTTCTACGAGAGGTTCTATATTGATTTCTCTTGGACGAGTACCAGTCAATGACTGAGCCATCACTTGCAAAAGAATGATTTCTAACTGTGCCTGATAGCCTCCACGCCAAAGATTAAAAATGCGTCCCCCATCAGAATAAAACCCACCAGACTTCATAGGAATAATGGTAACAACAAAAATAAATAAGGAAAACAATGCACTCATCTCCAAAAACAAGCTCAAAGAATACAGCCAAAGTGAAGTGTTAGTAATTTCTGGCAAAGCCCAAATAAGCCCAAAGGCAATCATTGCCCAGACCAAACTCATCAGTGGCCCTCCTGCTGCAAAACGAATAAATTTGGGCAAAAGTCCTTCTGTGCTTTGAGGCAGACAAAGTGCTAAACCTCCAAAGGTATTAAGATTTGTATTCCACTTAAATTTAAGTTTTCCTTCTTCTTTTTCTATCATAAAAGGGCCTACGGTGTACATCCTAAAATCAAAACCTACCGA
>JBBRUH010000256.1:0-8328 GCA_038248005.1 Cytophagales bacterium
AAGTTTTAGAGAGAGATGAGCCTATCCAAGTTTTAAAATTTGGATAGGCTTATGCTCAAATACTCATCTTTTGAAATCAAAATAAGGGAGCAAGTAAGAAATAATGTACCTTCAGAATTAATTCTAAATAGATTCAAATGAAAACAGTCTAATCTGGGTATATTTTAAATAGTTCTTTATTTAGTGAAGTCTTAATAAATCTTAACTTCTTAATGGTCATTTTTTTTAACCATTAAGAGGTGAAGAATAGTGAAGAGCTTATCTCGTTCAAGCGTCTTCGCTTAGACCGTATTTATTAGCTTAAATCATTGAATATCAATAATTTAAATTCTTTTTATTGATGTAAATTATACCGAAATACAAGATATAAATTTATAGATACCTTACTTTTATTACAAGTGATAAGTTAAACCAAAAAACAAAGTGCGAGGGCGAGCAGGTCCATAGACATACCCTGCATCTCGTTTTGACCCTCTGTCAAAATCTGATTGGAAACTATTGAGGATATTGTGCATACCTATGAAGACTTCTAATTTACTTTGTTTTGCAATCGTGAAGTCATAGCAAATCTTTGTGCCTAATTCCAAAAATGTAGGACTTCGCTTGATGACTGTATATTCTGTATTGGTGTCTATGATGTGAGGAACTTGCATAGAACCTGTGTAAACTCCTGAAAATGAGATGTCTATATTTTTACTAGGCTTTAAATTAGCAATAAAGAATCCATAAAAATTAGGTGTTCGCAAAAGTCTGCGAGTGCTGACTAAACTATCTTGATTGGCTTCACTAGGAGAGGAGGGAGACCAGACACTTTCCTCTTGTTGGTAGCGAGCTAGCTGCCAAGTCGCTCCGATTTGTAAGTTAAATTGAGGAGAAAAAAACAGCTTGGCTTCTAGGTTTGTGCCAGATACGGTAGCCCCACTGCCATTTCTTTTGGTGAGAAGAGCGACACCACTTGGAAGCTCCACAGGGTCAGAAGTGATAAAAGGATTTTGAAGCTTCGTATAAAAACCCTCTGCCGTAAACTGTATTTGAGTTTGGGCGAGGTTGAGTTCATAATCAAGTGAACCCGTGAGGCTGTGAGAGCGTTCGGTCTGCAAGTCAGGAGCGAGGCGAGTAAAAAGAGCCGCACCACCCACCACTTCTATATGCAAATCCTCATTAAATGCCTGTGGAGCACGATAGCCTTGAGCATATCCAGCCCTGAATCGTAAGTTTTTGAGGGGAGAATAAAGTACTGAAAAACGGGGAATAGGCACTGCCAGTGTAGTTTGCTCATTTTGTTGTTCGGTTTCTATTGTGTAGTTTCCTTTGATATTCACTAGATCAAATCTTCCTCCAAGCAAGAGCGTCCATTGAGTAGAAGGATTCCATTCTATCTGTGCATAATTTCCTAGAACACCTACTTTTTGGTCAATGAGCCTATCATAGCCAGCCATTTCATCTATGACTTCATTGTATTGATATTCTGTGCCAAGCGTCAAGAAAATATTTTTTTGAATATCAAAATTATATTGTAGTCCTTGCACGATTGCCAAATCTTTTGTATTTCCGTAGGCATTTTGGGCAAAAACATCTGCGTCTGTGAGCGTATCACCTTGCCTCAAAACACGTCCACCTCCCCCATAATAGCTTTGTCTTTGTGTGCTTTGTGCAGAGGTATAGACCGAAAACTTATGCTTACGGTTAGGAAGAAAAAAAGAATATTCAATGTTTCCCCCTGTGATTTGGTGATTGAGTTGCTCGGTAAGGTCGGTTTGATGTGGCTCTAAATCAAAGCCATTTCCACCCCTCCTAAATTCATCTATATAAAAAAGACTCAATTTAAGCTTACTCCATTCACTAGTTTTGAGAAAGGCATCCATCCCTAGAGTAGTGTTGCGAAGACGAGTGATTTCTGAGAAAGTATCTTGATTGGCATCCCATTCGGCTCTATTGCGTTGAAATCCATAAAGAGAGATGCCACTTTTTTGGGTCTTATCCACTAGGGTTGCATTAAAAGTAGTACTGCGGTCTAGCTTGTCAAAGTCAATTAAAGCTATATTTGTTCCTATCTCTAATTGATTTTGAGCAGGTTCTTTGGTCAAGATATTAATCGTTCCTCCGATGGCATTCCCTCCATACAGTACCGAACCTGCACCCCTCACTATTTCTATACGCTCTATCATATTGCTTGGGATAAAATCTAAGCCATAGACTCCCACCAAAGCACTAAAAATCGGGCGGCTATTGATTAAAACCTGCGAATAAGCTCCCTCGAGTCCATTCATACGGATTTGAGTGAAGCCACAGTTTTGGCAGTTATTTTCTAATCTTAGCCCTGAAGAATAATTTAAGCCCTCCGAAAGACTGACAGATTGAGTCGTTTTGAGCATTTGCTGATTGATGCTGCTTACTTTTACAGGAGCATCTTGGCTTGCCATTTCTCTGCGGTTGGCACTCACCACGATTTGATCTAGCCCTAGAATATCCTCTTTTAATGTGATGTTGAGAACCTTGTTTTCGCCTGATTTTAGGGTGATGGTTTCCAAATGACTTTGGTAGCCGATGGCTTGTATTTTAAGGGTATAATTTCCTTCGGGGAGAGAGGAAAGTGTAAATTTCCCTAGCACATCACTGAGAGTGCCTTTGCCTGAGATTTCTTTGATAGAGATTTGGGCAATGAGTCCTTCTCCTTTTAGGTCAGTGAGTGTGCCTGTGATTTCTGTGGTTTGGGCTTGAATAAGCGATAAAGATGAGAGAAATGAGATAAATCCTAGTAGAGAGACTTTAAGTATTACCTGAATCATTTTTTTAGAATTATGTAATTAAATATTTTTACAAAAATATAAATATATTTAAAATAATCAAAAATAATTTTTAGTTTAATCTAAAAACTAATTTAAAACTATCACTCATTCAAACCGTTATTTTTTTTTAATAAAATTTTAAATTTATTTTTCTATGAAAAAAGAATACTTAGTGCAAGTGAATGATTAAAAAGAAGAGCGTTTTTTTGTCTTATGTCAAGTTTATTTTGATTTATTCAAAGAAGAGCCAAATAATATTTGGATTCTTTACTTTTTAAAACGCTTGGGAAGCTTACATTTTTTAGTTAAATTTGTAAAAAACATATTCCATATTAGAATAATACAATTATTATTTCCATGAATACAAATGAACTTACCAAAGAAATCTTAATTTCAAAATCTGAAATACTACAAGATTACCAACTAGCATGTGAAAGTCGTCAGGTAAGCCTTATTGGAAGGCGTGAGGTATTTATGGGGAGGGCAAAGTTTGGAATATTTGGAGATGGCAAAGAACTCGCCCAACTTGCGATGTCAAAAGTATTTAAAAAAGGAGATTTCCGTTCAGGATATTACCGTGATCAGACCCTTGCTTTTGCAGCAGAGATGATGAATTACACTCAATATTTTGCCCAATTATATGCCCATGCCAGTCTTGAAGCTGACCCTAGCTCGGCAGGGCGTATGATGAATGCTCACTTTGCCACCCGCTCACTAGATGCAAATGGGCAATGGAATAACTTGATGGAGATTAAAAATACCACAGCAGATATGTCGCCCACAGCAGCCCAAATGGTGCGTCTGGTAGGTTTGGGCTATGCTTCTAAGCTATACCGGCAAAACCCTAATTTACATCAATTTACACAGTTTTCTAACAAAGGCAATGAAATCGCTTTTGGCACTATAGGCAATGCTTCTACCTCCGAAGGGATATTTTTTGAAGCCATCAATGCCTCAGGTGTCCTTCAGATACCTGTCTTGGTCTCTGTCTGGGATGATGAATATGGTATCTCAGTGCCACAAAGTTATCACACTACCAAAGAAAGTATTTCTAAAGTATTGGCAGGTTTTCAGCGCCAAGAAGACGAAGCAGGTTGGGAGATTCTGACCGTCAAAGCTTGGGATTATATTGGCTTGATAGAAGCCTACCAACGTGCTGAAAAAATCTGCCGAGAAGAGCATGTACCCGTCCTGATTCACGTAGTAGAAGTTACACAACAGCAAGGGCACTCTACCTCAGGCTCACACGAACGCTACAAAGACGAGGCAAGGTTGGCATGGGAAAAAGAGTTTGACTGCAACAAAAAATTTAGAGAGTGGATAGAAGAGAATGGTATAGCAAGTTCAGAAGAATTAGATGGCATAGAAGAAGAAGCAAGAAAGACCATCAATGATGCCAAAAGTAAAGCGTGGAAAGCCTTTATAGATGATATTAAATCGGATTATGAAGAGGCTTTACAGATTCTACAAGAGGCAATCACACAAAGTCCTGAGCATGCTGAAAGCCTGACCTCTCTTCACGAAGAACTCCAAAAAACCATAGACCCTATGCGAGGAGACAGCCTCAGAATCGCCAAAAAAGCCAATAGAACACTAAGAGAAGTACAGACAGAAGCCCGACAATCTCTTCAAAATTGGATAAAACGAATAGAAGCACAAGCAAGAGAAGATTATAACTCACATTTATACAGTGAATCCGAAGATTCTCCCTTGAAAGTAGAAGTAATTCCTGCCGAATATGATGAGAATAGCCGAGTAGTAGATGGGCGTGAAGTCTTGCAGGCTTGCTTTGATGCGATGTTAGAGAGAGACCCTAGAGTATTTGCGATAGGGGAGGATGTAGGCAAGATAGGAGACGTTAACCAAGCCTTTGCAGGGCTGCAAGATAAACACGGAGAACTAAGAGTAACCGATACAGGCATCCGTGAAGCAACCATTATTGGTCAAGGAATAGGAGCGTCTCTGAGAGGCTTGCGTCCCATTACTGAGATTCAGTATTTAGATTATATTTATTATGCTTTGCAGATATTGGCAGATGATGTTAGTAACCTCCAATACCGCACAAGAGGAGGACAAAAAAATCCATTGATTATTCGTACCAGAGGACATAGACTAGAAGGAATTTGGCATTCTGGCTCACCCATAGGCACATTGCTACATAGCCTAAGAGGAATACACCTGCTCGTGCCACGCAATATGACCCAAGCCGCAGGTTTTTATAATACTCTTCTCAAAGGAGATGACCCTGCCTTAGTGATAGAATGTCTTAATGGATACAGACTTAAAGAAAAAGTGCCTACCAATATAGGAGAGTTTACTGTTCCGCTTGGCTTACCCGAAGTCATTAGAGAAGGCAATAATCTAAGTATTGTTACGTATGGCTCTATGTGCCGAATCGTAATGGAAGCTGCCCAACAATTAGAAGAAATGGGCATTAGCTGTGAAGTGATAGATGTGCAGACTTTATTGCCTTTTGATACTTCATACCAAATCCTTAAATCCATCCAAAAGACCAATAGAGTCGTCTTTGCAGATGAAGATGTGCCAGGTGGAGCTACTGCCTATATGATGCAGCAAGTGTTAGAAGAGCAAAATGCCTATCAATACTTAGATTCTAAGCCACTTACGATTACTGCGGAGGCACATCGCCCTGCCTACGGCTCAGATGGTGATTATTTTTCCAAACCGAGTATAGAAACGGTGGTAGATAAGATATATGAGATGATGCATGAGACAAATCCTGTAAAATTTCCGAGTTTATATAAGTAAGACTAAATGAATATTTTATTCTTTTTTATACCCACATGTGGGTATAAAAAAACTATTTGTTATTTTAGAAAACCTCTTTCTTTGTAAGAAAAAGGCAGAGGTTTTTATTTTTTCATAAAAAAAATCGATATTTTGGTTCTTTCTTTGCTGCTTAAAAGATATTTTCATATTTTTGATAAATTAAAAATAAGAATTAAAAAGTGTTTTCTTATGATAAAATCATTATACACATATCTTTTGTTTATTTTGTTTCTAGCCTTGCCTCTTACTTCAATCGCTCAAAGAATAAAAATCAATGATGCTCACGCAAACCGAGAAGAAAAAAAGATTTTCATCCCTTATGAAATCGAAGAATCTTCTAAATATCACAACCTATATAAAATTGCACTTTATTATACACAAGACAAGGGTAAAACCTATCAAGGACCTCTTCAAAAAGTAACAGGAGACATAGGAAAAGAAGTAACTCCAGGAGATAAACTAATTGTCTGGGAATATGCCGAAGAAGACTCTACTTTCAATGGAGAAGGTGTGATGTTTAAACTTGCGATTACTAGCCGATTAGACCCACGCTACTTGGGTGGTCCAGAGAATGCTTTGTATTCACTGCTTTTGCCTGGTCTGGGGAATACCAAAGTAAGACCTCCTGCCAAAAAATGGTATTTGGTCTCAGCTGGCGTGTTTTCACTTATAGGCGGAGGGGTTTATATGGGTGTTAAATCTAACCAAACCCTAGATTTATACAGAGAAAGTACAACTACCCAAGAAGCACAAGATTTGTTTGATAAAGCAAACAACCAAAAAACCGTTTCAGGGTCTTTGTTTGTAGCTGCGGGGGCAATCTGGCTGACAGACATTATCCAAGTTGCTATCAAAGGCTTTAAAAATAAAAAGGCGGCTCGTGAACTTGAGCCTATCCCTAGCACACCCAAAACTACTCCTGAACTAGGCTTACACTTTGACCAATTCCAAAACCAGACCTTGTGGGGAATTCGTCTTAAATTTTAAAATAATATGAAAAGAACTTCTATCTATCTTATTTTGATACTTTTGCCTTTGGGCATGGCATGTTCAGAGATTTTTTTGCAAGTGCGTGAAAATCTTTTGCGGTTAGGCACTATCAAAGAAATAGGTGTAGAATCTGTAGTAGTTACAGGCTTACTCTTAGATGTGGGCAATGAACTAGACCTAATATTGCAAGCTCATGGACACTGCATAAGTACAGAGATTGAACCTACCTTAGAGAACAGTATAGATACTACCAACTTTGGCTTTACCGAGCAGTTTGGGGACTTTGGAAGTATCTTCTCAGGGCTTACCCCAGAAACACTTTATTATGTGCGTGCATACACTATAGATGAACAAGGAATACAATACAGTGATATACTTAGCTTCAGACCAGGGATAGTACGTACCAATTTAGTAGATCAAATTACAAGTCGGTTTGCGATGGCTGAAGGTAATTGGGTAAATGAGTTTGTAGATGAAATCCAAACCGTAGGACATTGCTGGTCAACTGATATTCGCCCAACCATTAATAATAGTAAGACTGAGTTTAACATTAGTTCATTTGAAGAAGGGTCTTTTTTTTACAGTCCTCTGCAAGGACTCACTCCTGTAACAACCTATTACATCCGTAGCTATGCTATCAATAAACAAGGATTCGTGGTGTATGGAGAAGAACTTATCTTTATCACACCAGAAGAATAAAAATATAACAAACAGCATCCTCTATAAAAAAATTAAATTTGCCCAAAAATATGAAATCTATTTATACTTTTATTTATATCATTTTAGGCTGCTTTCTTTTCTCAAATACACTGAAAGCACAGACAATCACCTCTTTTACACCTGCCAGTGCAACTGCAGGAAGTACAGTAGTTATTAATGGCACAGGCTTTAACCCCTCTGCTCCGAATGATGTATATTTTGGAGCAATCAAAGTAACTGCCAATGCCAATGCAGGAGGAACAAGCATTACAGTAAACGTACCTTTAGGAGCTACTTCAGTTACGCCCATTATAGTCAGAAATAACGCTACAGGCTTGCAGGGTAGTTCTTTGGAAAGTAGCACACCTTATTTTACGGTTACGAATAGTCCAACACTTAATGTCATAACAATTAATTATACCAAGACTGATTATCCTGCACCAAGTACTTATACCATTGTATCAGGAGACTTCGACAATGATGGGGATGCGGACATTGCCACAGCAAGGCAAACAGGTCTTGCGATTGATTTGTTTAGAAACGATGGCACAGGTACTTTGACCTCTCCTTGGGCGACTATAACTACTACCACTCCTCTTATTAATCTAAAAGTGGCAGACCTTAACGGAGATGGAAACCTAGACCTCGTGGGTGGACCCACAGGAGGCTCAAACCTTGAATTATTTAGAGGCAATGGCAATGGTACATTTACTGCGTTTCCTGTTATTACGGGTGTAAGTGGGCAAAGTGCAGGCATAGCCATAGGCGATTTAGATAAAGATGGCATAACGGACATCATTGCTACTAATAGCATTGTGGGTATTTCTGTACTCAAAGGCGATGGCACAGGTAATTTTGCTAATTTCCCAAATTCTCCTTATAATTCTGGTCAGATTAATGGACCTTCTGATGTAAGCCTCGCAGATGTGAATAATGATACTTACTTAGACATCATTTTCACAAGCCAATCAAATGGACGATTATTTGTGTTGCTCAATAACCAAGATGGTACTTTTGCACTTCAAGCCTTTACGAGTATCTCTGCTGACCCATTTAGGGT
>JBBRUH010000257.1:0-8289 GCA_038248005.1 Cytophagales bacterium
ATTTTGTTTTTTTTCTTCATACATTAAAAATAAAAAGAAGTATCTGTCTTTTCTAATATTTCCTGAAAAAATTATGTCCAAAGTCTAAGAAAAATGGCTTATGTAAAATCTATTAACTGGTAAAAGACGCTTGAAGGGCTTTGGTGGAGAGTGGAGAGAGGTAATCTTAAAAGATATATTTGATAGAGTAACTAGAAAAAATGAGGAACATAATACAAATGTGGTTACTATTTCAGCTCAAAGAGGTTTTGTTCGACAAATAGAACAAAGCAATATAGAGTCTGTAAAACTAAGAGGAAAGTTTATAGTAGTAAAAACCTCAGATAAATCCAATACTAAAAACTTTGTCAAAGAATGGTATTTAAAGCACGCTAAATCAAAATTTCATGCCATTGCATCTCCACTTATAGATAAGTTCAAAAAATACAAAGTAGAGCCTGATTCCATTGTGTTAAGAGAAATGCCTACTCGCTGGGGGAGTTGCACTCCAAAAGGAAAAATTATACTCAATCCAGAATTGATAAAAGCACCAAAAGGCTGTATTGAGTATGTAATTATCCACGAATTATGTCATTTGATTCATCATGACCATACCCAAAGATTTATTGACTTGCAAACCAAAGAAATGCCTGATTGGGAAAAATGGAAATCTAAATTAGAGATTCTTCTGGCTTAAAAAAGTAAGAAAAAACCATCTGGGTTATCCTGATCTTGAACAAGTCATAGAAATATCTTTTAAAAACAATTTACAAATCTTTTGACTCTGTCATCTGGATTACAAATCCAGACTAGCTTAATTTCAGATTATAAATCTTTTGACCCTGTAGTCTGGATTACAAATCCAGACTAACTTAATTTCAGATTATAAATCTTTTGACTCTGTAGTTTGGATTACAAATCCAGACTAACTTAATTTCAGATTATAAATCTTTTGACTCTGTAGTCTGGATTACAAATCCAGACTAGCTTAATTACAAATCCAGACTAACTTAATTTCAGATTATAAATCTTTTGACTCTGTAGTCTGGATTACAAATCCAGACTAGCTTAATTACAAATCCAGACTAGCTTAATTACAATCGTATTCAATCTCCATATTGGTAATTCCTCTAGTAAAAATTCCAGATTCCTGTAAATTTTGATTAGGCACTAAACGAATATTTTTAAATTTCTCAAATATTTGCCTAAAAGCTACGTCTATCTCAGCTTTAGCTAGCATAGAGCCTACACAAAAGTGTCTTCCCCCTCCAAAAGCAATATGATTAGCACCAGGAGCAAAGCCTTTAGTCCAATCAAGGTCTGTCCTGAGTATATCAAACTCTTCGGACTTTTCAAATTGTCTTTCATCTCTTTGTGCAGCACCTACCCACATAATTACTTGAGAGTTTGCTGGGATTTTACCTCCACTTACTTCTACTTCTTCGGAAGTAATTCGCATAATAGAATGTGTAGGTGGTGAAAATCGCAAAGATTCTAAAAAAGCTTTCTCAATTAAACTTTTATCCTCGATAAGCATTTGCATTTGCTTAGGGTTTTGCAATAAGTTTCTAAACATTAGCGTCAAAATCTTATCTGTACTTTCTGCTCCTGCTGTGATGAGCAGACTAATAAAACCTCTAATTTCTTGGTCAGTCATTTGTACTCCATCAATACGTGCAGTACACATTTTAGAAAGAATATCATCTTTAGGGTTCTGTCTTCTTTCCTGAATAATTGGAATTAAATATTCCTCTATCTCTGCTTTAGTCTTAAAGGCAGCTTCTGTAACTTGCTCGTGTTGTCCCATATCTGAGATAAAAGCTACAAAACTACGGTACCAAACAAGAAATTTTTCATTATTTTCCCCTTCTAAACCCAAGATAGCCGAAATAACTTTAATTGGAAATTTAGCAGCAAACTCGGTTGCAAAATCATTTTTATTTTTGCCTTCAAAATCATTTAAAACTTCAGCACAGGTTCGCTCTATGATAGGCATTATTTTCTCTTGTAACTCCTTGCCTCTAATAGAAGGGGCTACAATACTGCGGTGTCGGGCATGTTCTTGTCCATCCATTTCTAGAATTGTTCTCCCGTGTAAAGGTTGGGACTGAAACTCATAGTTTTTTACAGTAAATGCAGGATTGTTAAAAGCAAACTTTATATCTTCATACCTACTTAAAACATAGGCTTGTATAGTTTCGTGAAAATATAAAGGTAAATCATTTCGCATGATGCGATAAAAGTGATAGGGATTTTGATTAAACTCTGCACTCAAAAAGTCGATAGTCTTCATAGGTTCTAAGGTATTTTAAGCTTAAAAACGTAAGTTACTATATTTTTTTGTTTCTGTAATTTTGAGTGCAAAATCATTTTGCTAAAAACCTGTAATACTATTTCAGGACAAGATATCTTTTAGATTTTATCCCTCAAAAACAAAAAAGACTGCCCTTTTAAGACAGCCTTTTACTTGCTAGATTACTCTTTCTTTACGCTAACTTCTGAAACTTAACCAACCGCTGTAAGTGATAGGTATAATCACCCAATGACTGCTGTGCTACTCTGGCTCTTTTTAAGAAAAAGCCTATTTCTTCATCATCCGTTACACCTATTCCACCAAACATCTGTACGGCTTCATTGCTTACCCTTGCGAGGGTTTGCCCTACTTTGGCTTTGGCAAGACTTGCATACATAGGCAACTGTGCCGAGTCTTCTTCTATGCTCATCAGTGCTTTTAAGACCACAGATTTGCATAATTCTATGTGACAATACATATCCGCAGAACGGTGCTGTAAGCCTTGAAAACTTCCGATAGGCACACCAAATTGCTTGCGTTCTTTGAGATAGACCATCGTGCGGTCAAAGGCTTCTTGCATCATACCGAGCATCTCTGCCGATAGACCAATACGAGCAATATTGAGGGTTTTTTCTAAGATAGCAAAGCCTTCTCCTACATTACCAATCACATCCTCTGCCGATACAGTTACGTTCTCAAAACTTACTTTGGCATAGTTGCGACAATCTACCAATTGTGAGCGGTGAATATTTACACCTGCTGCTTTGGCATCTACCAAAAACAAAGTAATGCCTTGTGTATCAGTTGCATTGCCAGAGGTGCGAGCCACTACGACCATTTTATCAGCTACATGTCCATCCATCACAAAGGTTTTTTGCCCTTGTAAGGTGTATCCTTCTGCTGTTTTGGTAGCAGTAGTTTGTTTAGGCAAAGACTGATGATGATTGCCTTCTTCTAGGGCAAGTGTGAGAACGAGTTTACCTTCTGAGATTCCACCTAGTAGTGTCTTCTTTTGTGCTTCACTTCCGCCCAAACTCACTAGAGTAGCCCCTAGCAATACTGTAGAGTTGATAGGAGAAGAAGTAAGCGTTCTGCCCATTTCTTCTAATACTATTCCTAGACCGAGGTAGCCATAATTCATTCCACCAAATTCTTCTGCGATGGTAAGCCCTGCCCAGCCCATCTGTGCCATTTCTTGCCACAGGTGCTTGTCATATCCTTGTGGATTGGCTTCATCACGCAATTTACGAAAAGCAGCTACGGGAGATTTTTCACGTAAATAATCCTTCGCAGATTCACGTAAAAGTTGCTGTTCTTCGTCTAAGACTAAGGGTCTATAGGTCTGTTTTTTTTCTTTGATTGTTGTTTCCATGAGATGTACTGTTTAGCCTGGTAAGCCTAAGATGTGTTTAGAGATGATATTTAATTGGATTTCTGAAGTACCTCCTTCTATGGAGTTGGCTTTGGTGCGGAGATAATCACGCACAATTTTGCCTTCATTAAATTCTTCTCCTTCCCAGCCTAGTCCATCAAAGCCATTGAGTGCTACGATAAGTTCGTGGCGGTCTTTGTTGAGTTCTGTGCCAAGGTATTTGAGCATAGAAGATTTTGCTCCCATTCCTTGTCCTTGCTTTGCCTCATCTGTGCTGCGAGCCAATGTCAGTTTGAAAGCAAGCATATCCATCTCGTGTTGAGCGACTTGTGTACGCAAAATAGGTTCAGTTTGTGGGTCTTCTCCCAGTGTCTCAAGAGCCATTTCTGCCAGTGTTTTTTGCCCTTCACTGATAAAAGATGCTCCAATCATATCACGCTCATGGGTGAGCAAGTATTTGGCAATTGTCCAGCCTGCATTTTCTTCCCCTATAAGGTTGCGGGCAGGTGCTTTTACATTGTCAAAGAAAGTCTGACAAAAAGCTGATTTTCCACTGATAAGTTTGATAGGGGAAGTACTTACGCCTTCATTCTCCATATCTATCAGCAAGAAACTAATGCCTGAGTGTTTTTTGGCATCAGGGTTTGTGCGGACAAGGCAGAAAATCATGTCAGCTCTATCTGCATAGGATGTCCAGATTTTAGAACCATTGACGATGTACTCATCACCTTGAAGCTCTGCACGGGTTTGCAAGCCTGCTAAATCAGAACCTGCACCAGGTTCACTGTAGCCCTGACACCACCAGATTTCGCCATTGACAATTTTAGGCAAGTGTTCCATTTTTTGCTCTTCTGAGCCATAATGAAGCAAGGCAGGCCCTAGCATCCAGATACCAAAGCTATACAAGGCAGGGCGACAATTTAGTCTGTCCGTTTCTGCTTTGAGGATTCGGGCTTCGTCTTTGCTGAGTCCACCACCACCATATTGCTTAGGCCATTGTGGGGCAGTCCAGCCACGCTCTGACATTTTTTCGAACCATTGTTTTTGGTCTTCGTTGTTAAACTTGGCTTTGCGACCTCCCCAATATACATCATCCATTGATTTGACAGGCTGACGCATGGAGAGTGGACAGTTTTCTTCTAGCCAAGCACGGGTTTCGATTTGAAATTCTTCTAATGTTGTAACCATAATTAAGTTTATTTTTATAGTAGATAAGAACTTATTCAGTTTTTACCTTATTTATCTGTGATTACTACAAATATTCAAAAAAAATATTTAATTTAAAAGAAAAAAGAGGATAATTTTGTGGAGGAGAAGCAGGAACAATTGGTCATTGTGATGGACATACATGGTTATCCTTGTCAGTAAGAGTGTATATTTGTAAGGAAAGCTATGTGAATGTTTTATAGAGGAAAAATTCTGTAAAATGAGATATGTACTTATTCACGCACATTCAAGTTTTAAATGTAACTTTATTGTTGATTAATTGATTAAATTTTTCATTAGGTGTTTCATAATTGTATCTTTTTCTAGGTCTATTATTTAGAATGTCTTCAGCTTGTTTTATAAACTCATCTGTTAATTCACTAAAATCAGTTTTCTTTGGAATAAATTGTCTAATCAATCCATTTTAATTTTCATTAGATTCTCTTTCTCAGTAATGATAAGGACGAGCAAAGAAAAAATCAACTTCTAGTGCCTCACTGATACCTTTGTATGTAGTCATTAAGTTAAAAAAAGTGCTTATTTTGGACTTATATTTAACCCTTAAAATTAGTAAAAAAATGAGGCAGTGTTATATTTGTAATGTTTTTATATAGACCTGAGTAGTTACCAAATTTTTAAATACCTGAAAATAAGATTATTTTACCCTAAATCTTTCACCACTTTTAGCCCTAGTTTTTCACCTTCTTTAATCATAAGAGCATAGGCTTCTGTGAACTCATTGCGGATTTCTCCTTCTAGGATAGCTTCTCTTAGGTTGGTTTTGATAGTACCCACAGCTTGGCTTGGCTTGATGCCAAAGGTTTCCATAATAATCTCCCCTGTGATGACTGGCTGAAAATTACGCATTTGGTCTTTGGCTTCTACCTCTTTGAGTTTCTCTTCTACAATGTCAAAATTTTCTAAATAACGCTGTACTCTTATGTGATTTTTAGAAGTAACATCTGCTCTGCATAGCATCATCAGGGCTTCTAGGTCATCTCCTGTCTCAAAGAGTAATCTTCTGAGGGCAGAGTCAGTGATATTTTCTTTGACCAAAGGGATGGGACGAAGGTGCAAACGAACAAGCTTTTGGACAAACTTCATGTGTTCGTTCATGGGCAGTTTCATACGGCGAAAGATAGAAGGAGTCATCTTCGCACCGAGGTCTTCGTGTCCGTGAAAAGTCCAGCCTATTTTTTTATGAAAACGCTTGGTAGCAGGTTTGGCTATGTCGTGCAATATGGCAGCCCAACGAAGCCAAAGGTCATCAGAGTTTTCGGATAGGTTGTCTAAGACTTGTAATGTATGAAAAAAATTATCTTTATGTCCTTTGCCATCTATAGTTTCTACGCCTTGCAGTTCTACTAATTCTGGGAAAATCAAAGGCAATACTTCTGCATAAAAGAGAAGCTTAAAGCCATAAGAAGGCACTTTGGTTAGGATAATTTTATTGAGTTCTTCGGTGATTCGCTCCTGAGAGATGATTTTTAGGCGATCTTTATTGTCAATCATTGCCTGATAGGTATCAGGATGAATGTCAAAAGTAAGCTGTGCCGCAAAACGGATTCCCCTCATAATACGCAAAGGATCATCCGAAAAAGTAACATTAGGTTCAAGTGGGGTACGGATTATCTTTCTTCTCAAATCTCCTATGCCATCAAAAGGGTCAATTAATTCTCCAAAGTTAGATTCATTGAGGCTGATAGCAAGGGCATTAATGGTGAAATCTCTACGGTTTTGGTCGTCTTCTAATGTACCATCTTCTACAATGGGTTTGCGTGAGTCTCTGCGGTAAGATTCTTTTCGAGCACCTACAAACTCTACTTCCCAGTCATCTGTCTTTACTTGGGCAGTACCAAAATTTTTAAAAACAGAAACGTGGGGTCTGTTCTCTTGTGTTTGAGCAATGGTTTCTGCGAATTTTTCAGCAAGCTCGATGCCACTTCCTACACAGACTACATCAATGTCTTTGGAGGGTCTGGTTAGTATTAAGTCTCTCACAAAGCCACCTACCAAGTAGGTTTCTACTTTTAAGTCTTGAGCTGTTTTTGCCAAATGAGAAAATATAGGAAACTGGTTTAATTTTTCTGAGAAGTTCATTGTCGCACACTTTTACCTTTAACAATCAGCAAAGTTAAAGTTTTTTAGCCAACTCTGAAATAGTCCTCTTTGTTTATATCAATGTTACAATGAAGACTTTGCTTTTGATGGATAAAACTTTGATTCTGTAAACTCTAAAGCAAAGATTACTCTCCCACAATAACCAACGTATCATCTTCTGTTATAAGATTACTTTCAGAAGGATTATCAATAGGTGAAAAATGAACTATTACTACACAAAGCCTTCTTTGTGAGTCATCTATGCTACTTTGATAGGCGTGAGGAGGGAGTGCTTCGCCCATTCCCTTACTTTGAATGCTAAGATTGTAGACTCTTTTCTGTAAATCTACTTTTAAGTAAGTAGCTACTTGGTCAGCACGCTGTTCAGAAAGCTTTAAATTGCTTGATTGGCGTTCTTTTACAGGTTGATTTGCATAAAAAGGACGACTATCTGTAAAACCTTGAATTTCTACCCAAACTTTAACAGATTCTTCTGGATGAGCTTCTTCGTGCTCACTGAGCGTTTCGTGAATTACTTTGAGTAAGTTTTGAAATTGGATTTGATTGCGATTAGCAAGCGTATGTTCACCACTTTGGAAGTAAACTTTTGCTTCTATATCAGCTTGAAAAGTAGTTTCTTTGACCTCAAAAAGTCTTCCTTGAAAAGAGTGATTATTTTTGAGAGAGGGAGATATATTAGAAAGAGGTTTGTGGATAATTTTATCATAAGGATACGCCCAAGTAGGTTTCCCAGCAATATAATAAAAATCCTTACCAAGTAAGGAATAGGGGCTTTGCTTATCTTGATAGTTTGATTTTTGGGCAGAGTTGATTTCTTTTACAAAGACTTTATTCATCTTTGTAATAGCAGATACTTCTCTTGACATGGTCAAAATGCGGTGATTTGTGGATGTTTTGACTACATTTTGCCCAAAAGCAAATACAGTAGTACAAAGCACTAACAGAGTTAATACAGTTAATTTGGTGTTCATTGTTTTAATATTTGGTGCATTCCAAGTAAAGAAATTAGGCTCAGGCTAACTTGATAGGTGTTTTTAGGACACCTTGAATGTTTCATTTTTGGTTTTTGAAAGATATTTTCTATCTTTCTGCTATTAATGCGAGCGATTCAATATCGCTTTTTACCTCTGGAAATATGGTTTAAGATATAAAATAAAATCTCTATATTTAAGACTCGTATCCCATTTTAAAAAAATATTCCAATATGGATTTATCTGAAAACGAAAAGCAGGCACTGATAGGTCTATTTTTAGTGTATTCACTCAAGCAGCCACTGTCAAGGTCTAGTGAGTTTAAGTACTTATTTTGGAGAGATTGA
>JBBRUH010000258.1:0-8254 GCA_038248005.1 Cytophagales bacterium
ATTTTCTATTATTTAAAAATTTATTATTTCTTAAGAAAATTACGCAACAATGAAAAATAGAACTGGTGTTTTATTGATGGTCTTTCTGTTATTGGTCATCACTGTTTATTATCTGTCATTTACCTTCAAAGCTCGCAGCGTACAAGCAGATGCTATTGAGTATGCAAGCGATGCTAAAGGCATCATAGATTCAAATAAAAAACAAGTCTATCTTGACTCTATTTATAATAAGCCCGTCTATAACCTATTCGGGATAGAATATACTTATAAAGATGTCAAAGAAAAAGAACTTGCTCTAGGTCTTGACTTACAAGGGGGGATGCACATCACATTAGAAGTATCACCGATTGAAATTATCAAGGCTTTGGCAAACAACAAGCCTGACGTTAAATTTCAGGAAGCCCTTAAAATTGCCCAAGAGCGTCAGAAAGATAGCCAACAAAGCTTTATAGATTTATTTGCAACCGCTTATCAGGAAGTACAGCCTGAAGGAAAGCTTAATAGTATCTTCACTAACACTACTACAAGAGGAAAAATTAGCCTTGCTTCTACCAATGATGAGGTTATCAAAGTTATCCGTGATGAAGTAGCAGATGCTTTTGACCGTTCATTTAACATTATCCGTAGCCGTATTGATAAGTTTGGCGTTACTAACCCTAATATTCAAAAACTACCTGGGACTAACCGTATTTTGGTAGAATTACCTGGAGTAGATAATCCTGACCGTGTTCGTAAGCTTCTTTCAGGAGTAGCTAAGTTAGAATTTTGGGAAGTATGGAATATGCAAGATATTTTCCCTTACTACCAAGAATTTGTAGGATACCTAGATAAAGAAGAAAAGCTTAAAAAAGCGAGTCAGCCCAATGCTGAAAAAGAAAAAGAGAGTGGCTTAGTAGCAGATACTAAAAAAGACACTGCTAAAGTTGAGAATAACCCTCTCATAGCAGAGTCTAAAGAAGACAGCACTGCTAATCAAGAAAATCCTCTTTTAGTAGGAGGAGACTCAGCCAATGATAAAAAAGACAGCAACAAAGTAGCCAAAACTGTGGAGGGTGATTCTACTAAGACAGACTCTACAGAAGCAGCTAGTAGCTATGCGATGCAATTGATGATTCCGACACAAGAGGGCTTTATGGTCAAAGTAAAAGATACTTTACGTATCAATGAAATCTTGTCTCGCTCAGAAGTAAAGCGTCTTTTCCCTAGTAATGTGAAATTCTTATGGGATGTAAAAGCCAATGAAGCCGCTGGAACTGTTACCCTTTACCCAATCAAAACTGGTCGTGGTGGCAAAGCACCTCTTGGTGGAGAAGTAGTGATAGATGCTCGTCAAGATTTTGATGAGAACAATCCTTCGGTAAGTATGCAGATGAACTCAACAGGTGCTAAAATCTGGCGTAAACTGACTGCTAACAATGTAGGAAACCGAATCGCCATCGTATTAGATGATGCAGTGTATTCTGCTCCTAATGTAAATGGTGAAATCCCTAATGGTAGCTCAGTGATTCAGGGTAGCTTCACTGTTAATGAAGCAAAAGATTTAGCCAACGTACTAAAAGCTGGTAAACTTCCCGCTCCTATCCGTATTGTAGAAGAAGCTACAGTAGGGCCATCACTTGGTAAAGAATCTATAGCTCAGGGTCTTAACTCTATGCTATTAGGTTTAAGCATCGTATTGGTGTTTATGTTCTTATATTATCGCAACTCTGGTCTAGTAGCTAACTTAGCCCTTTTTCTTAATATTATCTTTATTGTGGGGATATTAGCCTCATTTGGAGCAGTATTGACCTTACCAGGTATCGCTGGTATTGTACTGACGATAGGTATGTCTGTGGATGCCAATGTACTTATCTTTGAACGGATTAGGGAGGAACTTGCCAATAATCGCTCCTATAAGAATGCCATCAACGAAGGTTATACCAAAGCAATGTCTGCTATCGTGGATTCAAATGCTACTACTTTCTTGACAGGTTTGATTTTATACCTTAATGGTACAGGTGGTGTACGTGGTTTTGCCGTTACTTTGATGATTGGTATCGCTTGTTCTTTATTCAGTGCTATTTTTATTACTCGTTTGATAATTGAGTATTTCACACGCAAGCCTAATAGCCAAGCCATTCGCTTTGATGGTTTTATTATGAAGAATACTTTCAATAATATTAATATTGACTTTGTGAAACTTCGCCATAAGGCTTATATATTCTCTGGAATTTTAATTTCGGCAGGAATTGTCTTGATGTTTTATCCAGGGCTTACATTAGGAGTAGATTTCAAGGGTGGACGCTCTTATGTGGTAGAGTTTAATACGCCAGTTTCTGTGAAAGAAGCTCGTAATGAGGTAAGCAAAGAGTTTAAAGGAAGCACAGAGGTAAAAACGTATGGAAGCAACAATAAACTCAAAATTACTACTAGTTATCTTATAGATGACGAATCTGTAACTGCTGATAAGAAAGTAGAATCTCAACTGTTGAAAGGCTTAGCTTCTTTCAAAGAAAAAGACCCTAAAATAGTAGGTTTCTCTAAGGTAGGTGCTACGATTGCGGATGACATCGCACAGACTTCTTATACTTCTGTATTGTTTTCTTTCCTTGTTATCTTTTTGTATATCTTTATCCGTATTGGTCAGCTCAAATACTGGCAATATAGTGTGGGTGCATTGGTTGCATTAGTACATGATGTTTTGATTGTGATTGCATTTATGGGACTTGCCAAACTTTTGGGCATCAGCTATGAAGTGGATCAGGTATTCATCGCTGCGATGCTGACCGTAGTAGGTTACTCTATCAATGATACTGTGGTAGTATTTGACCGTATCAAAGAAATAGTAGGCACTGGCAAAAGAGATATGAATAGCAAAGATTTCTTAGACAATGTAAATATTGCGATTAATACCACATTAAGTCGTACTATTATGACTTCTTCTACTACTTTAATGGTGGTACTCTGTCTATTCTTATTTGGTGGTCAGGTATTGAGTGGCTTCTCTTATTCACTTTTAGTTGGTATCTTGATAGGTACTTACTCATCTGTATTTATTGCTTCTCCTATTTTCGTTGATATCTCTTTGATTATGCTACGCTATCAAAAGAAAAAGAAAATAGATGCTAAAGGTTAAGGGAGTTATGAATTATAAGTGATGAGTTGTTAATTTATCATTGTCTCATTTTATTAAAAAGCCCTTTACTTTTCAGTAAAGGGCTTTTTTTATGTTCTAAAAATAAAAAGTAAACTAAGGAGATATCTAGCTCTCTACGCTTTTTTTTAAAAAAACCCTAAAAAAGACCACATTTTTCGTTTTTTGAGATAGTTCAAATCATACTCATTTTGATAGGCTTCTTTTTCGAAAAATATATTTAGATAAGCTTTTTCGTGTTCACGGTATTTTATGAGGTTAAATACGTAATTTAGCAAATATATAACATAAAAAGGCAGGATAAGAAGCTCTAATTGCTGAACTAAGTGGATAGACTCATGGTTTATGAGTACCTTATCATGACGATAGCGTTTTTCTTTTATCAAAATAAAAGGAAATAGTGCCATCCCTGCTACGTTAAGAAAAGGAAGATAAATAATGAATTTAGGCATAGTATATTGTCATTTAATACAAAGACGCATAAAATTTATCAAGGTTGCAGACCTATTTTTCTTTTAAAATTCGGTTAAATAGAATATATTTGGGAACAGCCTTTAATAATACATTAATATGGAAGCAAATCAACACCCACTCACACTTTTTCAAGAATTACAACAGTATAAGAAAAAGTATTATACCAATCAGTTACTAAAAGGTATTTTGGTATCCGTAGGCATTTTATTGAGTGCTTTTATATTGCTCAATGCCTTTGAGTATTTAGGAAGATTTAATTCTACTGTGCGAACCTTGCTATTTTTTAGCTTTTTGTCTGCAAGTGCCTTAGTATTGGTTTTTTGGGTTTTGATACCCATCAGCAAACTCATAGGACTCAACCGACAAATCAGCAATGAAGAAGCCGCTCGACAAATCGGGAAATATTTTCCTAGTGTAGATGACAAGCTTCTCAATACTCTCCAGCTTCACCAAAGTGCAGACGCACAAAATGCCCTTGTCAAAGCAAGTATTGCTCAAAAAACTAAAGAACTTACCTTAGTAAAGTTTACAGATGCTGTTCATTTTAATGATAACCGTAGGTATCTCAAGTATGTCCTTGTACCTTTATTTATCTTATTGTTGGTTTTTGTGTCTTCTCCTAGTTTTTTTACTGAGTTATTTACTGAGAGTTCTGCTCGCATTATTAATTTTAATAAAGATTTTGTAGAGCCTGCTCCTTTTCAGTTTTTTTTAGAAAATGATAAATTACAAGCTTTCAAAAATGAAGACTATACCATTACAGTTGATTTAAAAGGGCGTGCTATCCCAAGCGAAGTTTTCTTGATGTCTGGTGGAAGAAAATATAAAATGATTCCTGATGAAACGCTTGGTAAGTTTTCTTATAAATTCCCTAAACTACAAAAACCCATTAATTTTTACTTTGATGCCGTTGGCTTTAATTCGGCAGAGTATGACATTGAGATTATAGAACGACCAAGCCTTCTTGCTTTCAATGCCTACCTTCAGTATCCTGCCTATCTAGGCAAAGCCAACGAGAAATGGGATAATATTGGTAATCTAGTAGTGCCAGAAGGCACACAAATACAGTGGCAGTTCAAGGCGAATAAATCTGATAAATTACAACTGATCTTCAATGAAGGTAAAGATACTGTGGCAGCACGCAAACGTAATAATCAGCTTTTTGAATATAGCAAACAAGCTCGTCGCCCTGAAGGCTACCAAGTACGACTTCAAAATCAGTATAGCATCAACAAAGAAGAAATTAGCTATTATATCAATGTGATTCCTGATCAGTTTCCTAAAATCACAATGCAAGAATACCAAGATACACTGACCTATAATTTTTTAAGCATAGGGGGAAGTATCTCGGATGATTATGGGCTTTCTCAGCTCAAGTTATTTTACAGAATTACACGTGATGGAAAAGCAGACCAGTTACAAAGCATCAGCATTCCGATGAACCGTGATCAGTCTATTCAGAATTTTTATTATCAATTGCCTCTCGAGCAGATGAGCCTACGCCCTGGAGATAGATTAGAGTATTTTGCTCAAGTTTGGGACAATGATGGTGTCAATGGAGCAAAAAGCGTAAAAACAGGCACTTTACTTTTTAGAATTCCTGATAAGTCAGAGCTAAAAGAAGAACTAGATAAAACCGTAGCACAGACAGAAAATCAAATAGATAAGTCTATCAAGAAAGCTGAAAAACTTCAAAAAGACATCAAAAGCTTGGAAGACAAGCTACGAAACAAGAATAAGCTAGAATATCAAGACAAAAAACTAGCCGAAGAAATCATTAAAAAACGCCAAGAACTTGCTGATGAAATTAAAAAACTACAACAGCAAAACGAAAATATCAATCAAAAACAAGAGCAACTCTCAGAGAAAAGTCCAGAACTAAAAGAAAAAATGGATAAACTCAAGGCGCTAATGAATGAACTCTTAGACGAAGAGACCAAAAAACTCTATGAAGAACTTCAAAAACTTCTAGACCAAAATCGTGAAAATGATGCCGTACTAGATAAATTAGAAGAAATCAAGAACAAAGAAGGCAGTCTCGAAAAAGAACTGGAAAGAGCCTTAGAGATGTTTAAGCAATTGCAATTTGAGCAAAAACTTGAGCAGACCGTAGAAGATTTGAAAGAACTAGGCGAAGAACAAAAGAAGCTTGGAGAAGAAACTGAGCAAAATGACAAAGGAAAAGACGCTCAAAAACAAGAAGAAATCAAGGAAAAACAAGAGGAAATCAAAGAGAAATTTGAAGAAATCAAAAAAGACTTAGAGAACCTCGAAAAAATGGACAAAGACCTCGAAAATCCTAATGGGATGGAAGAGAATAACGAAAACCTTGAAGATGAAAAACAAGAAATCTCTGAGGAAATGGAGAATAGCCAAGAGCAGTTAGAGAAAAAACAAAATAAAAAAGCAGGTGATTCACAGAAAAAATCTGGTGAAAAAATGCAAAAAATGTCTGAGCAATTAGATCAAATGCAGTCTGATATGGAGATGGAGCAAATGAGCGAAGATATGGAAGATTTGAGGGCTATTTTAGAAAATCTAGTCAAACTTTCTTTTGACCAAGAAGAACTAATGAAGGAATTTAGAACTCCTATCAACACCTCAGACCCACGGTTTATCAAACTTGCACAACAACAACTTAAACTCCGTGATGACTCCAAAATCATAGAAGATAGCCTCACGGCACTTGCCAAGAGAGTGTTTCAGATTCAATCTTTTGTAACCCGCGAGTTAGAAGATATGAACAGATACATGGATGAAAGTTCCGAGCTTATCAAAGAAAGAAGACCTGCCAATGCGACTTCTAAGCAACAATTTGCGATGACCTCTATGAATAATCTCGCCTTGATGCTGAGTGAAGTACTGAAGCAAATGCAAGATGCCATGCAGAATGCAATGTCTATGCCTCAAAAAGGAAAAGGGAAACCTCAAAAATCACCTAGTTTGGGTAAAATGCAACAGCAACTCAACCAACAAATACAAGACTTACAAAAAAGTGGCAAATCAGGTCGACAACTTTCAGAAGAATTAGCTAAACTTGCGGCAGAACAAGAAAGACTCAGAAGAGCACTCCAAGAATTACAAAAAATGGCTGGTCAAGATAATCCTCAAGGAAAAGAACAACTCGACAAGCAAATCAAAGAGTTGATGAAAGAAATGGAGGAAAATGAAAAAGACTTAGTTAATAAAAGATTAGATAGAATTACCAAAGAACGTCAGCAGGATATAGAGAGCCGCCTATTGGAGTCTGAAAAAGCACTTCGTGAACGTGGCGAAGAGGAAGAAAGAAAAGCAGAACAGGCTAAGAAAAAACCACAAGTGGTGCCGCCTAGTTTGCAACAGTATTTTAAAAGTAAAGAAAAACAAATAGAGTTGCTCAAAACAGTACCTCCTGCCCTTTCTCCTTATTATAAGAAAAAGGTAGATGAGTACTTTGAAAAATTAGATAAATAAAGCACATGAAATCTCTTAAAATTCAAATTCCATCACTGATGGAGAACATTCGGATGATAGAAAGTTTCATTGACAATGCTAAAGATAAGCATGAAATCAATGAAGATATCTATGGTAATATCATGATTGCAGTTACTGAATCAGTCAATAACGCTATCAAACATGGCAATCAAGAAAATGAAAAAAAGAATGTAAATCTTACGATGGAATTAGATGATACACTCATTCGGTTTCTGATAGAAGATGAAGGGGAAGGCTTTAACCCTGATACACTCGCAGATCCTACTGCCCCCGAAAACCTAGACAAACCAGGTGGACGTGGGATTTTCTTAATGAAACATCTCTCAGATGAAGTAAAGTTTGCTGAAAATGGACGCATTGTAGAGCTGGTTTTTTACGTCGCCTAAGTAACATGAGCGAAATTTATTTCTTTTATGAAAACATAGAGGAGGTTTTTTTTCATCCTGAAAATATCAAAGAATGGATAGAAAGCGTAATTCAAACTGAAAAAAGCAGTTTGGTTGCACTTAATTTTATCTTTTGTGATGATGAGTTTCTTCTCAAGATGAATCAAGATTATCTCCAACATGATACCTATACTGACATTATCACCTTTGACCAATCAGAAAATGGTTTAGAGATAGAGGGTGATATCTTTATTAGTGCGGAGCGTGTCCGAGAAAATGCCCAAACATTACAAGAAGATTTTTCAAGAGAACTCAAAAGAGTCATCGTTCACGGGGTCTTACACTTACTGGGCTATGGTGATAAATCCGTCAGTGAAAAAGCTGAAATGAGAGAAAAAGAAAATTTTTATATAGAGCAGTCTCCTGTTCAACTGTAAGGTTATTTTGATAAATTAAACATCTTAAGAGATAGTCAAAATTAATTTGCATTTTAATATTACTATAAAAAGCTGATTATCAGTATTTTAATAGAATAATTCATTATTTATTCCCATTTATATTTCGAAAAATAAAAAAATGTAAATTTGGTTTCATCTTATTTCATTATGTATTTTTTGTAACTGATTTAATGTTAAGTCTGTAATTTTAGAAATAAAATTGTCTTCTAATTCTTCCAAAATCATTTTTTTAGCAATTTCAACGCTCCGTTCTTGCCTTTCCTCTTCTCTTTCCAATTTAATTACTTTCCGTTTTGAAGCCTCTATCTTGGCTTGTTCCCACTCTTCTG